>JAUXSJ010000235.1 GCA_030679615.1 Parachlamydiaceae bacterium
AAAAACAAGCCCAGACTAAAATCTAGGCTACAAAACACTTGAGAATTGCTTCGAAAAGCTCTTACATCAGTGATCTCATTGGTTTAA
Organism: Parachlamydiaceae bacterium; assembly: GCA_030679615.1. GTDB lineage: Bacteria > Chlamydiota > Chlamydiia > Chlamydiales > Parachlamydiaceae > JAUXSJ01. The sequence goes on from JAUXSJ010000235.1 coordinate 88, forward strand.
ATTTTCAATCAATTAAGGATTTTTTCATTGCATTTTCTTTGATATTGTAAATCCAAGTTAAGCTATTGACAATTTAGAAAAAAGAAGGCTATCTTGAAAAAAAATGATAATGTTATTTTTTTTCTTTTAATGGAGGTGTCATGGAAAAAAGAGATCACGAAAAATACATGAAGAAAGCAATAGAATTAAGTCGACGTGCAGCAATTATTGAGAAATCGGGTGGTGTATTTGGTGCAGTGGTTGTCAATCCTCAAGGAGAAATAATAGGGGAAGGGTACAATCAAGTGAGTAAAACTCACGATCCACGTTGGCACGCAGAAATGCAAGCAATAGGGGAAGCATGCAAAAAAATGGGTACGCCTCATCTAGATGGTTGTGATTTGTATACAAGTGCTGAATGTTGTCCAATGTGTTTAGCAACAGCGTATTGGGCGCATATTAGACACATTTATTTTGCTTCAACCACTGAGGATTCATTAAAATATGGTAATTTTGCTGATATAGGAATTTTAGAGCAAATTTGCAAGCCACATGAAGAACAACAAATAAAAGCCACTCAAATGATGCAGAAAGAAGCTGTAGAAGTATGGAAAGAATTTGCATCTATGCCAGATAAAGTTCATTATTAGAATTTAAAAGAGCATTTTTATGCCCCAATATTCTGAAAAGCCAACTTTAATTATTCTTAAAGTGGAAATTAAAACGGGTTTTGAAAAAGAATTTGTGAATTGGCAAGCAAAATTTAATTCACAGTTTGTCTCACAAGATGGTTTTGTCAGTTTAGAATTTCTATCCCCATCCAATATTCAAAAAAATTGGTTAATCATTCAGCGTTTAGTGAATCGTGAAGCTCTTCTTACATGGCATGAATCCCCCAATTTTCAAACTCTTTTGGAAGACTTGAGAAAAATTGCTGTGGATGGAGGAGTTCATGAACAATTTAATCAAGAGTCTCAATTTAGAGAAGGCGTTACTGAAGTCATTATGACCAAGGTAATCCCAAATCAAGATGAAGCCTACAGAAAATGGAGCGCTAAAATTCATCAAGCTGAAGCCATGTTTGGAGGGTTTCGTGGAGTTTATGTTCAGTCCCCAGCTGAAGCTGGTCATGGCCATTGGTTGACATTATTGCAATTTGACACAATGGAAAACTTAGATCGTTGGTTAAACTCTTCTGAGCGACAAGTGCTTTTAAAAGAATCTGCACCTTTAATTTCAACTTTAGAAAGTCATCGAATGATTTCACCCTATGCAGGCTGGTTCTCTTCGATTGCTAAAGTGGCAGAAATGCCTCCTGCTTGGAAGCAAACAATGATTGTTTTATTGGTTTTATATCCAATTGTGATGTTGGAATTTAAATATCTTAATCCGTTGATAAGTTCGTTAAGTACACCAATAGCCACTTTTATTGGAAATGCACTAAGCGTTTCTTTAATCACATTTCCTACAGTGCCTATTGCGATTTATTTTCTAAGATGGTGGTTAACACCCGATAAAAGTAATCCAAAATGGATTGCTTTTTATGGAACATTGCTTGTATTGGTTTTATATGTAATTGAAATTATCATTTTTTCAATGATTTAAATTTGTTGGAAAAAGTCTATAAATTCCAAATTATCAATTTTATCGATAAATAAAGCAGATTCAATGGTTTCTTGTTGATGAACATTTAGAGGTTTGAGTATAAATGGACATTTTTCATTTTGAAGGTTTAAGTCAAATTTGCAAGTGATGAATGACTCAGTTTCATGTTGATCTTCCATTCCCGCTAGAGCTTTTTGATTGAAAATTTCATAGATTTTTTTAAATTGATCATCAGTAAAACGTTTCTTACCACATAAAATACAATGCTGATAGATTATGTGATTTGTATGTAAATTTTTTTTAAAAGGATTAAATTTTAAAAAAAGATTTTTTACATAAAAGACATTAGCTGTTTGCAAAGGTAAATCTGTTTCACCAATGATAACGTCTTTTTTTTGACATTTTGCATTTTCATCAAAGTAATGCACCGCATTGATATATTGATCAAAGTTATTATTTGAATTGTCTATAATTAAATTATTATTCATTCTACCTAAATTGTTTGCTGTTAGATATTTAAGTAGATATACTATAGAATCAAATAATAAAAATAAAGGTTAAAAACAGTGTGAATTAATACAGTCAATTTATTGATCAGATTTTTGAAAAATGAAGCTTAGGGCGTATTTTGAAATTCGAAATATCGCTCAGATAAAACTCTATCTACCCATAGCTCTAGTGCTTCGAAAGTCGAAGCGTAGGAAAGCGGTGACAAGTCATCGCACTCCAAATTTTATTTGATTTTGATAAACTGACTTTAGGTTATATGTGGAGTACGGTGACTTGTCACCGCTTTCTTAAGCTTCGACTCGTCGAAGCGCTGGAGTCAAGGCTAGATTGGGTTTTATCTAAGGCGAAATTTCAAATAAGAGGGGGCTTCATATAAATAGAGTATCTAAAGGCATTGATCCCGACTTTAGAGTTAACATGTGCTAAAGCATTTACATTAAGCTAGGATACACCTTTTTCAGTAAATATCTTTTTAACATAAATCAATATCTTTAAAATTAATATAAAATATTTCTTTAATATTTAGTGTCTTATACATTTTTAAAATATCTTCTTTTATTTTATTGGAAAAGATGAACATAATTATTCTTAACAATGGCTCGACTGTATCTTTAGTTAAGTCAATTAAAAATAATTTTAAAGGAGATAAGATATCTTCTTTATTCAACTCCATTACATTTTTTGCTAATTCTATTCTAGAGCTTGGATCATCGAGATTTTTTGTAAAAAATCGATGGCATCCTTTAAAATTGTATCCAAGATGTAAAAAAACTGTTGCTAGTAATCCAATTTTTTGCTTTACAATTGAACAGGCGAAACCCAACACTGCACGCTTAAAAAAAAACATAATATTTTGATTACGTGATGCAAAAATATTTAAGCCCTCTATTGCAAAAAATGCTGTTATAAAACATGAACTTTTGACTGGATTGAACAATTTTTGTAAAATAGTTTCTAAGAAAAATCGATAAACCAATTCTTGTCGAATTGCCTTTACACTAAATTTATAAACTATGAATCCTTTATACCATTCATAGGAATGGTTGTTTTTGTTAAGCGATGAAATTAGTCGGTTTTTATCGATTGAAAATTCTCCAGGTGTATAGAGGTGTTTTTGAAATAAATTAATAATTTGAAAGGACAAGCTATTAAGGGCATATCCTCCTACGAAACATAAAGAAGGTAATAAAATTTTATTACTTATAGTAGTGTTAATCTTCACTTAATAAACCAATTTTTTTTAATATTTAATAAATTTATACTTTTAACTATATAAATTCAAGTGTGTTAATTAAAACTAGTCTATTTAGTTTTTTATATTCAATTCACCATGAATTCATCATGTTTTTTGGAGTGAGAAGGCCCAGCTCATCCTATTACCCATAAGTTCCTATGTATTTTAATTCTGAATAGTTTTTGAATCGCTCTACGAGCTCTATGCATTTTTTATCTTACTCCCACAGTTCCTTCGTCGCTCGTAAACTCGCTCCTTAGTTACTGGTGGGCTGTAATTGGAGTCGTCCTACGGACTCAGAACATATTAAAATTGCACCTTATAAACTAAGTATACATTTATATACATGTTTTAGAGTCCGTAGGACGACTCCAATTACAGCCCACAGTGACTACATAGGAACTTATGGGTAAGGATGGGCCCAGCCTTCGCCTTTTTATGATTCGGATATCCACAAATGTACTTTAAAAGATTAAATTGGTTGAATCGAAAATGAACACTGCATCATCATTATTCTCTCGTGGAAAAAAGCGAAGGCAGGGCCTTCGCACTCCAAAAAGTATGATGAATTCATGGCGAATTGAATAAAAAAAATAAAGAAATGTTTTAAAAATCAATTTTAAGAATGAGGCCACTTCGTTTTAAGTGAATCCTTATACTCTAAAATTTTATAGACCACTTCGTCTGCATCTAAATCAGATGTATCTAATACATAAGCATCTTTTGCATTTGTAAGAGGGGAATGTTCACGTGTCGAATCATAATGATCGCGTTGAATGATTTCTTCTAAACATTGTTCTAAAGTTAAATCAGGATGCAGAGCTTTAATTTGATCATATCGTCGTTTGGCACGTATTTCGTTTCGACCGGTTAGGAAAATTTTTAATGGGGCATCTGGAAACACAACAGTTCCCATGTCTCTTCCTTCAAAGACAGCATTGACTCCAACAGAAAGTTCTCTTTGAATTGCCGTTAATTTATCGCGTATCGCCTTTATTGCAGATACTTTAGAAACAGCCAAGGTGATTTCTTGAGAACGAATTTTTTGTGAAATGTCTTCGCCTTCATAAAAATAGCGTCTTTGATGTTTAATGACTTTAATATCCATATTAAAGTCATTTAAAAATTGCTGAAGACTATCAGCGTTTGATAAATCGATTTGATGCTTTAAAATACCATAAGTCAAAGTGCGATACATCGCGCCAGTATCAAAAAAGATATATCCAATTGCCTCGGCTAATTTTTTCGCAATTGTACTTTTTCCTGTTGCTACTGGACCGTCAATGGTAATAATCATCAATCACCTCAAAAAACTGAATTATTTTTAATCAAATAAGGACATTCGTAATAAAAGATACATTAATGGAAGTGTAAAGACAAGGGAATCTACTGTATCTAAAATTCCTCCTAAGCCTGGAAGACGACTACTATTTTTTATACCCGCATCTCTTTTTAATAAAGATTCGGAAAGATCACCTGCTTGAGACAAAACACTGATGAGGAATCCAAGCCAAAGACTTTGCCAGATCGTTAAATGGAAGATGTGTTTCATTTCTGTAAATTGAGAAAGCAAAGCAAAACCAAGGCTGATCACTAAAGCAAAAATAATGCCTCCTAAAGAACCAGCAATAGTTTTTTTAGGACTAATAAATGGGGCAAGTAAATGATGGCCTTTCCATTTTCCAATAAAATAAGCTCCCACATCTGTTATTTTGCTTATCGTTAAAACATAAGCTAACCAAAGACGACCGTCTTGAGTGCCTGATGGAAAAAAATAATTGATTTTTAAAATACAACTTAACGGAATAGTTAAATAAATCATTCCAAAAACAGTTACAGCTAAGTTGACAATCGGGGGAGTCGAACGATAGAATAAAATTAAAAAGAAAACAATAAAGGATAGAAGTAGAACTAGTGAAGGAAGAGCATCGTAATAGGGAATATGCAGACTAAAAGCTGTGGCAAAGATGTATATAATAGAAAAAAGAATAGCTATGAAAGATAAAGGTTGAAATCCCTTATGTTCAACTAAGTGATAGTATTCTCTTAAAGCAAGGCTTATTAATAAAGCATTTAAAAGAACAAAAACTGGTTGAAATAAAGGGTTAAAAGAAAAATAAATGCTTATGGCAATGATAAAAAAACCCAAACTGCTACTTAATAGTCTCTGTTTGAATTGTGTAGAAATCATTCTCCCCATCTCCTTTGTCGGTTTTGGTAATCAAGTATTGCATTAACAAGGTGCTGAGGAGTGAAGTCAGGCCAAAGTACAGGAGCAATGTGAATTTCAGAGTACGATAATTGCCATAGTAAAAAATTACTCAATCGCAATTCTCCACTAGTACGAATAAGTAAATCAGGGTCTCCCCACGGGTGAGTGTCTAAATAACGTGAAATCATGGATTCGTTAAAATCTTCTTTCGTTAAAATTTTCTTATCATAATCGTCAACCATGGTTCGGAAAGTACGAGCGAGTTCATTTCGTGAACCATAATTTAATGCTAAAATAAGATTGATTTTTTCGCATTCCTTTGTTGCTTCTTTTGTTTTTTCAATGGTTTCTTGTAAAAAAGAAGGTAAAGGGGATAGCTCTCCGATAGTATTTAATTTAACACCATTTTGAATCATGGATTCACATTGATTAACCAAATAGATGTTTAAAATGAGCATAAGAGCTGCAATTTCTTCCGGAGGACGATTCCAGTTTTCTGTGGAAAAACTATAAAAAGTGATGGATTTAATATTTAATTCGTTCGCAGCCTTAACAATTTCTGTTAAAGTATCAGCACCTTCTCGATGCCCTTCTGCAGCGTCAAAAAATTGTCGTTTTGCCCAACGTCGATTTCCATCAGGAATAATAGCAATATGTTGAGGGATACGTGTAAAATCAATCTGTAGAAGTTGATTACGGTCAAATGTGAAAGATTCTTCATCTACAGTTGAAACAACGTTATTAAGGGACATGTTACTCCAATGTTATCCTATTTATTCTCCAGCTTTTAATACTTCCATAAAGGCATTTTGAGGAATATTTACTTTTCCGATTTCTTTCATCCGCTTTTTACCCTTCTTTTGCTTCTCCCACAATTTGCGTTTTCGGCTAATATCCCCGCCATAACATTTTGCTGTGACGTTTTTAGTGATCGCACGGATGGTTTCGCGGGCAACTATCTTACCGCCAATTGCTGCTTGAATAGGAACTTTAAATAATTGCATAGGGATGACTTCAACCAGCTTTGCACAAATAGCTCGTCCTTTTCCTTCCGCTTTTGAACGATGGACTAAGCATGAAAAAGCATCAACAGGTTCTTCATTTACGCGAATTTCAAGCTTAATAATGTCACTTGGTTCATAACAGTCAAATTCATAATCAAATGAACCATAACCTTTAGTGATAGATTTAAGCTTGTCATTAAAATCAGTAATGATTTCATTCAGAGGTAATCGATATGTAATCATTAACCTTTGAGAATCAATCGTTTCTGTTTTAATGCATATTCCTCGTTTTTCCATTCCCAAGTTCATGATTGTTCCTAGGTATTCAGAAGGAATCATGATATGGCATTTTACCCATGGTTCTTCAATGGAATCAATGAAAGTGGGATCGGGGTAATGAACAGGATTGTCTACTTCCTTAACTGTTCCATCATTTAATGTGAAACGATAAATAACACTTGGTGCAGTGGAGATAATATCAACATCGAATTCTCTTTGAATTCTTTCAAAGACAATTTCTAAATGCAATAATCCTAAGAATCCGCAACGAAATCCGAAACCTAAAGCAGTGCTGCTTTCTTGTTCAATATGTAAAGCAGAATCGTTAAGTTGTAATTTTTCTAGGGCATCTCTTAATGCTTCAAAATCACCTGAATCGATTGGATAAATCCCAGCAAAAACAACAGGAGTGATTAGGCGGAATCCAGGTAAAGGTTCAGAAGCTTGGTGTTTTTGTAAAGTGATCGTGTCGCCAATTTTTACATCCGTTGAGACTTTAATGTTAGCGATCATATACCCCACTTCACCAGGACGCAATACATCTACAGGTGTGGCTTTTGGAGTAAATGCTCCGACTTCCAAGACTTCAAAGTTTTTATTCGTAGCCATCATTTTTATAAGAGATCCTTTTTTAATCTCTCCACTGATAATACGAATGTAAACCATCACACCACGGTAAACATCATAATGAGAATCGAAGACTAAAGCGCGTAAAATGTCATCTTCAGGTTCTTTGGGTGATGGTAAGGTAATAAGGATACGCTCTAAAACTTCTTTAATGCCTATACCTGATTTTGCAGAACATCCGATTGCGTCAGATGCATCAATTCCAATAACTTCTTCAATTTGTTTTCTGACTCCTTCAATGTCTGCAGCAGGTAAGTCAATTTTATTGAGAACCGGAATAATTTCCAAATTTCTTTCTAAAGCTAAGTGAACATTGGCAAGAGTTTGCGCTTGAACACCTTGAGCTGCATCAACAACAAGCAAAGCTCCTTCACAAGCAGCTAAAGATCTTGAAACTTCGTAAGTAAAATCAACGTGGCCAGGTGTATCAATGAGATTAATTTGATAAAATTCGCCATCTTCTGATGGATAGTACATTGTGACAGGATGAGCTTTTATCGTAATCCCTCTTTCACGTTCTAGGTCCATGTCATCAAGTAATTGCTCTTGCATATCACGAGCAGCAACAGTTTTAGTAAGTTCAATTAAACGATCTGCTAAAGTAGATTTCCCATGATCAATATGTGCAATGATTGAAAAATTTCTAATTTTTTTGATGTTATATTTGTACATATTTGAAAAAATCCAAATTATTTAATAGAGGGAAACAGATTATTAATTTAATGAATTAATGAAAACATTTCAAGTTAAGATGCTTGTTTATCACTTCAGTGAAGTGTCAAATTTGCGGCCAAGATGACTCGAACATCCACCGAGTTGCCCCGACTAGAACCTGAATCTAGCGCGTCTACCAATTCCGCCATGGCCGCTTAAATTTGAATTTTAATTAAAGTTGGATAGTGAGGTTAACTGAAAAGTTTATTTAAATAAATAAAATTTCACCAGTGTCATGTGCGATAAAAATAACATTTATTACTAACCAGGCTATTAGTTTTTAACGCAGAGACGGGGAGACGGAGAGAAGAACATTTAAAAATAAAAGCTAGTTGTTGTGTTTTTTTGTTCTCCTCTCCGTCTCCCTGTCTCCTCGTCTCTGCGTTAAAACCGATCGCTACTTTAAAACCAGCATTCATTGTGGTGATAAAGAGAATGGTCTTTTAAAAATGTTAAGTATTATTGTGGATTAATTCAAAAAAATTTCTATAATGCTTCTAAAATTTGTTTATTTTATGGTAATGACACATGACATTTTCTTATTCTACCTTGCATAGCAATTGCTCAAACTCAGTTGTTTCCAGTCAACTCACAGAACGTCATCTTCATATTATATGGCTTGAACAAAAATATATTTCGTCTTTTTTTACTCATCAAAGTGAAGAAATTGAAGTGATTTCTCCTGGTATTTGGAATTTCGATGCTGGACCCGATTTTTTAAAAGCTCATATCCGTATTGGCCAGACTGAGTATAAAGGAGACATCGAAATTCATCTTCACGATAAAGATTGGTTTCTTCATCAACACCACTTAGATTCTAGGTATAATGAAGTTGTTTTACATATTTCTTATTACCAGCCTAAAAATAGGAAATGGATTAATAAAGAAAATGGATTTCAAATTGATTCATTTTATTTGGAAAAACAATTGAAAGGTTCTTTGGAAGAACTTATTTCAACAATTGATTTAGAATTATATCCTAGCCGAAAATATCCTGGAAAAGGGGTGTGCGCAGATAAATTGTTTAAAAATTTATCGGAATCAACAGTTAGATCATTTTTAAAGTCAGCAGCATATTGGAGGTTAGAAAATAAATTAAATTTTTTTGAAAATCAGTTTTTAAATAGTGCTGATCAATTAGCTGCGGGATTGGCAATGGCTTTAGGTTATAAAAATAATGCCACTGCATTTTTGGAACTTTTTAATTATTTAATGCCCTTAAAAGATGAGCCTGAAGAAGAACTATTAGCCATGGCTTTAGGTTCATGCGGTTTTTTAGAGGAAAATCGAAAGGCAATTTGGGAACTTTCAGATCATTATCAATACTTAAAACTCGTTTGGAATGGTAAGAAATACCAAATGTTACATCAAACCCATCTTCAATTACATCAAATTCGACCTTTGAATCATCCAATTAGAAGAATCGCTTATCTTGTAAAATTTATTCGAGAAACTAATATAGAACAGTTTTGGAAGGATTCATTAGATTTATGGAAACAATTTGTTGAAAATGAGATCAATCAAAAACAGTTAAAAAATCATTTTTTTGAATTAATTCCCCAATATTCTTTTTCTTATTGGGATCATCATTTCACATTTGAATTAAAAGCTTCTTTAAAACGCCTGCCTACTATAGGTGAAGAATTTAAAATGCATGTTTTGCTGAATACTTTCTTGCCCCTTATTTATGGATTAGTTCGAAAAAATCATTTGAAGCATGAATGGGAAAAATTGCAGTCATTTTATATTAGTTTAAAAGTAAAAAAAACGGGAAAAATTTTATATCTACAACATCGATTCTGGGGAGAGAATAATAAACAATTTTTAAATGAAGCGCAAAGTGTGCAGGGAATGAATCAGTTACATCGCGATTTTTGTATGCATCATGAATCTAGTTGTCAAGGATGTCCATTTGTAGAACGTTTTTTAAAAATAAAAGAATTTCAATAATTTGCGTTCCCAGACAACTTCGCTTTGCATATCCTTATTAATGTTCCTTCAGATTAGACCGCATTGCAGAGCATCGACTTGTTGTATACGTAAATTAATTTTGACTCGCTAATTCAAAAAAATTTCCAGCACCCATCTTCGAGGGTGCATTCTGTTAATGAATCATTTCCCACAGCTGCGTAAGTCTCTTCGAGACTATTCTTGCTGTGGGAAAATGATCAGGCGTAAAAATGCACCCTCGAAGATGGGTGCTAGAAAGTTTGTCAAGAAAAATTTGAATCCCGATTGTTAGAAGTGGTCAACTTTGCGTAAAAGTTATTTTTCATTTGTTTAAAATAAAATAGTAATTAAAATAACAGTATTTGTAATAAAAATATAAAATATAGTAATTTAATTGATTAAATTTATTAATTAATGTATAATTAAAACTAATTTGTAAAGATTATTTAAATTAATTAAAAAGAAAAATTAATAAACGAAAATTTAATAACTTTAATTTTTTTTATGATTTTAAATTTCCTCCGTACGAAAAATTTCTTTTGGTTCAAAAAATTTAAAATAAATTGCATAAAAAAAATCCTGAAATGTGTTTCGAGAAAAAACTTAAAAAAAATGTTAAAAATGATTATAATATAAATTTTTCAAAATTAAAAAATTTACAAAAAAATAAAAGTAAAAAATTTTATTGAGTTAAATTAATGGATTTTATTATATTAACTTTTATTAATTTGATTTAAATTTAAATATAAAGGATTAAAATGAACGTTAATTCAAAATTTAGTGATAAATTTTTTGGGGAATATAATTTTCAAAAAATTCCACTTAAACAAACACTTTCTTTTCTTTTTTCCACTGCCGTGACTGGATATTGTGGATATCAAATAAGCACAAAAAAACTTGAGGGTAGTGTTAAAGTTTTAAATCTCATCGTAGGATTAGCAGGATTAGCAGGGATGGTTAATATTGCAACTCGCATGCTCTATCAAGCTCGTCAAACTCAGAGTGATTTAAGTGAAAATAAGGTAACTAAAAATAATAATCACCAAAAGAGTCCAGTTCCTCACCTTATAAAAAATCAAGTAAATGATAATTTTAAACCAGAAAATAAAAACCCCATAAATCCCATACAAGAAAATAAAAACCCCATAAATCTTATACAAGAAAGTAATAACCCCATAAATTCCAAAACAGAAAATAAAAATTCTATTTTAAAAATGGGGTTTGAACTAGTTAAAGCTAATTTTTCAAATCCAAACAATTCTATCAATAATAATGCATCGAATGAAAATGAGGTTAAAGAATTAAAGAAACAGTTTTTTGATCCTAAGTTCCCTTTTTTGTTTAGTGACGATACTGTTCTTCTTAAAAATTTTAAAGATATATACAAAGAAGAAATAAATCGTCAATTAATCATTTATCATAAAGATGCTAAAAATGTAATTGATGAGTATTTAATTAAAATTAAAAATCAAATCAAAGAATTGGATATAGTCAATAAAAAGGGTCAAAAATTTTGTTTCACAGAAAAAAATTATCCGTTTGGATCAAAACTTCATGAGAAAGATATACCTAATACATATTTGTCAGGTACAATCAAAAAATTGAAAGAATTTAAAAAACAGATAAAATCAGCGTTAAATTCACTAATTTCGATGCCTTTTAAATCAAATAAAAATAATGAATTAGAATCCAAATTAAATGAATTAATTCAAAATTCTGTTAATTATGAAAAAGCCATTAAATTACAGCATAATGTCATAAGTTCTTCCCAATTTGATAAAAGAAATAATTGGGAAATACAGAGTATTCTATTTCAGGGTTTTTTCGCAAAAAGAATCTTAAAATGTTTACCTGATTCAAAGGAAATTTATTGTGGTTATTCTGATCAATTAAAAAGTTTGAAAAAAAATATTCAAAAATTGAAACAAACTTGTGAATTGTTTAAATCAGATGCAGCTGTTTGGAAAAATTGTTCTCAAACTTTTGGTAAGGTTGAATTAGAAAAAATTAATAGTGCATTACATAAATTGAAGTGCTTGGAAAGAATAGACAACCATCACGAATTAAAAGTAGATGTAAATAAGAACGATAATAAGATTGATTTTCCTGATTACATTAAAGATAAAGATTGTGAAGATCCGAATATTTGGAATTTCTTTAAATTCTGGGAACAGCTAGGTTTCAATCATCAGCGAGCTAGAATTGATTTAGATAAACTTTATAAGGATTATCAAGCCAAAACAAGTGAGTATAAAAAATTAATTTACATGATTGATTTGCAGTTAAATTTAGTGGATTTAGAAAAAATAAATGAAGATGAAAGTCAATTTTCAAGTGAAAAATTCAGTTTAATGGCTATTGAGTTACCTGTTAAAAATAATAATATGAATATTGTTAGTAGTATTCAAATCGAGGAGCTTTTAGATGATAAAGAAGAGAATATAAAAAATAACAATCAAGAAGTGGAAATACTTAAAGAAAATAATTAAGTATAGGATCAAATCTTTAAAGGCTTCGGATAAAAAATATCCGAGGCCTTTTTTTTAATTTTTTTACCATAAAGTTATAAAAAATTAGATCTATTTCATTAGACAATCATTTTTATAAATATTCTTATCATTCGTATCATAGCTTTTCTTGTTGTAAATTTTCTTTCGATCTCTGAAAATAGAAGCAATTTAATAATTATGGAGATTAATTTTGAAAAATATCATCGCTCTTTTGATGCTTTATATCGTTCGCTTCGCTTTATGGTTTCGTTATCGAGTAACGATTAAAGGAGTCGAAAATTTAAATTCTAAAACACTTAATAAACCCGGCGGAGTCCTTTTTTTACCTAATCACCCCACTGCATTTGTTGACCCAACACTTGTTACAATGGCAGTTTGGAAAAAATACCCTTTACGTCCGATGGTTGTGGAATACATGTATTATACACCAGGTATTCACACAATGATGCGATTCTTGGATGCAATTCCTGTTCCAAATTTTGTGACGGCGAGCAATAGCTTAAAGAAAAAGAAAGCGGATCAAGTCATGGAAACAGTGATTGATCTTTTAAAAAAAGGCGATAACTTTTTAATTTATCCAGCTGGTAAAACCAAACATCAAGCCCGTGAAATTATTGGCGCCTCTGGTGTTCATCGAATCATTGAAGCGAATCCTGAAACAAATATTGTTCTTGTTAGAACAACAGGATTATGGGGAAGCAAGTTTTCAAGAGCATTGAATGGCTCAATTCCTTACATTTTTTCAACCATTTTTTGGGGGATTAAAGAAGCTTTTAAAAGCTTACTGTTTTTTCTACCGAGACGAGAAGTAACCATCGAGTTTGTCCCTGCTCCTGCAGATTTTCCCTATAAAGGAACTCGTCTTGAAATGAATCGATACCTCGAAAAATGGTATAATCGTCCAGATGGTTTATCCGTTCAAACAGAAGAAGAGCCAGGAGAAACTTTGACCCTTGTTTCTTATAGCATGTGGAAAAATGAATTGCCTGAGATCAAAACATCTGCTAAGAGCGATGAAGAAGTGCATGTAACAGAAATTTCTCAAGATATAAAAAACAAAATCACTCAAAAATTATCTGAAATGTCTCAAATTCCTGCAGATCAAATCAGATCAAATATGGATTTAGGAGCAGATTTAGGATTAGACTCATTAGATAGTGCCGAACTGATATCTTACTTAGATGATGAGTTTGATTGTCGCGGAATCCCTTTAACAGAAATGAGCTCTGTAGGTAAGGTAATGGCACTTGCTGCAAAACAAGTGACGATTAAAGAAGAGTCTGAAGACGAACAAATGGATCTTTCAAAATGGTTTCAACCTCGTTCACGTGAAAAACTCATTTTTCCATCTGGTGAAACAATTCCACGCGTTTTCTTTAACTTATGTTCTAGAAAGAACAAGGAAGCAATAGTTGGTGATGACACAGCAGGTGTTTTAACTTATGCTGATGCAAAATTAAGGGTAATCTTATTAGCTGAGTACATTCGAAAATTACCTGGAGAGTATATTGGAATTCTTCTACCTTCAAGCGTAGCTGCTTATCTTACAATTATTGCGACTCAATTAGCGGGCAAAGTACCATTAATGATCAACTGGACGGTTGGTTCACGGCATTTAGAATCCGTTGTTGCATTGTCTGGTGTGAAGGTGGTTCTTTCATCATGGGCATTTTTAGATAAACTAGAAAATGTCGATTTGAATGGCGTTGAAGATATGATTGTGATGTTAGAAGATGCGAAAAGGGATTTTTCATTATTTGATAAATTAAAAGCTGTTTATCGCTCAAAATTAAGTGTAGAATCTATTCTTTCAATATTCAATGCAGATAAGCAAAAAAAAGAAGATCCTGCAGTTTTGCTCTTCACGAGTGGGACTGAAAGTCTACCTAAAGGTGTTCCTCTAACACATGAAAATATTTTAAGTAATCAGCGCGCTGGCGTTGAAGAAATAGGGCTTTTTCAAGATGATGTGATGTTGGGGATTCTACCACCTTTTCATTCTTTTGGTTTTACTGTCAGTGGACTTCTCCCATTATTATCTGGTATGAGAGTGGCATACTTCCCAGATCCTACAAATGGTAAGGGTGTTGCGAAAGCGATTAAAAAATGGAAAGCTACTCTTGTATGCGGTGCACCTTCTTTTTTAAAGGGGATTTTTAGAAGCGCGCAATCAGAGCAATTAAATACTTTGCGTTATTGTTTTACCGGAGCTGAAAAAGCTCCTGAAGATTTATTTAAAATGGTAAATAGTTTAGATCATTGTCGTTTAATTGAAGGTTATGGTATTACAGAATGCTCACCTATTTTAACGGTTAATATGAAGGGTGATACTGAAAATGGCGTTGGTAGACCACTTAAGGGTACCACCATTTCAATTGTAACTCTTGATGATCATCGTCCTCTTAAAATGGGGGAACAAGGACTTGTGTTGGCAAAAGGGCCTAATATTTTTAAAGGATATTTAAATAAAGGTCTTTCATCTCCCTTTATTTCACTTCAAGGTGAAGATTGGTACTCCACAGGTGATTTGGGGTATATCAATGAACATGGTTCTTTAATATTGTCAGGTCGATTGAAGAGGTTTATTAAAATCGGTGGAGAAATGATAAGCTTAGGTGCTATTGAAGCAGCTTTTCATAAAATGGTCATACCTGATTTAACTTCAGATGAAGGTCCTTCCATAGCCGTTTGTGCAAAGGAAGAAGTGGGAGAGAAGGCAAAAATTATTGTTTATTCTACATTTCCTTTAACCGTTCAAGATGCTAATCGAATTTTACGCGATGCAGGTTTTAGCAACCTTGTAAAGATCTTTAAAACAGTTGAATTAGAAGAAATTCCATTGATGGGTAGTGGAAAAGTTAATTATCGAGAATTGGATGGAAAGCTCACTCAGATCATTGAAAATGAAGAAAATCTAATAAAACAGTGAAATTATGAAACGAACACAAGAATCGCCTCTTAAATTTTATAATACTGCGACAAGAAAAAAAGAACTTTTTGTTCCCTTGGATGAAAAGCACGTTAAAATGTATACATGTGGACCTACAGTGTATAATTTTGCGCATATTGGTAATTTTCGTACATATGTGTTTGAAGATCTTTTACGCAGAACGATTAAGTTTTTTGGTTATCAAATCACTCAAGTGATGAATCTCACGGATGTTGATGATAAAACCATTAAAGGGGCCATTGCAAATCAAGTAAGTTTAAATGAATTTACTCAACCGTATAAAGATGCTTTCTTTTCAGATTTAAAAACTTTACACATTGAGTCAGTTGAACACTATCCTGCTGCTACAGATTACATTCCTGAAATGATTAAAATGATTGAAACTTTGTTAGCAAAAGGAATTGCTTATCAAGGTGGCGATAAAAGCATTTATTTTGCGATTGAAAAATTTCCAACATATGGATGCCTTTCTCATCTTCATTTAGATGAACTTCAAGTAGGGGCATCGGAAAGAATTGCTGCAGATGAGTATGAAAAAGACCATGTTGCAGATTTTGTTCTTTGGAAACATTACGATTCAGAAAGAGATGGTGAGATTTATTGGGAAAGTCCATTTGGACCAGGTCGACCAGGGTGGCATTTAGAGTGTTCAGCAATGGCAATGCATTTATTGGGTGAGACAATCGATATTCATGTAGGGGGAATTGATAATATGTTTCCCCATCATGAAAATGAGATTGCTCAATCTGAATCTTGTTCAGGTCAAACTTTTGCTAAATTATGGATGCATGCAGAGCATTTAGTTGTGGATAACAAAAAAATGTCTAAAAGTTTGGGGAATTTCTTTACATTACGAGATTTATTAGAAAAAGGTTATTCTGGTACGCAAATACGTTATTTACTTCTGCAAAATCATTATAAAACCCAGTTAAATTTTACTTTTCAAGGATTAGAAGCTGCTAAAAGTTCTCTTCAACGATTAAATGATTTTATTTATCGTTTAAAATCAGTTGATAGTCAAGATGAAGGGAACTTAGTCCAATCAGTAATCGATCAATCGTTGAAGCTTTTTTCTGAATCTTTAGCAGATGACTTAAATATTTCCGCAGCACTGGCTGTGCTTTTTGATTTTGTACGTGAAGTTAATGCTTTATGTGATGCTGGCAAAATGAGTCAAAAAGAAGCTCTTCTAGTATTGGAGTTTTTGAAAAAGATTGATTCAGTTTTAGCTATTTTTTCTTTTGAAAATCAAGACCTCGAAATTTCTTCTGATTTATTAGAAGCTCTTGAAAAAAGACAAATGGCAAGAAAAGAAAAAAATTGGAAATTAGCGGACGAAATGCGAGATTATATCCTTCAAAATGGATATGTGATTGAAGATTCTCATCAGGGTGCACGATTAAAGAAAAAATAAGGATTGCTCAAAAATAAGGATTATTAAGGATATAGAATGGGACATAAAGCACGCACTAAAGATGAAAATTTCATGATCAAGATATACGAAGAAGCAACAAGTTGCGGGGATATGGATAAACCCTTTGATCGATATGAAATCGGTTTATTAGCAGGAATTCAACCTAAAGGTGTAAATGCTATCTGTACTCTTCTGCTCCAAGCAAATTTTGTCAAAAAAAGGGGGGATTCTGATGTTTCTATTACCCCTCATGGAATAAAATTAGTCGAAAGAATCTTGTCTGATTCGTAAAATACATCATTTTTTTTATAATGTAAAGTATTTTAAATTCCTGTAATTCACCTTTTTGTTAAAAAGTGTAATTTTTAATATAAAATTAACAAAGCTACATTAACATTTAATTAAGTACAAAGAAAGTGCTTTATTAATTTTTAATAAAAACAGGTGAGTTATGTTACAAGCTGCCTCATCAAATGATTTTCCTTTATCCATGCCTAAATTTATTTTTAAAGAAAAAATAAATGATAAACGTACCTTAGAAGTTTATAATGTAGCTGGTGAAATAATTGGCGAAATTAAAGCTCATACTACTTATCTACACAAAAGTTCTTTGATAAATGTATATTCAAAAGTTACTTTAAAAAAATATAAAATTAAAGAAAATGAATTATTGGAAATATTTAATAAATATACAGAAAATTTAATTCCTAAAGAAAAAAGAAAAATCGCTTTCTCCGAACCTAAAATTTATAATATTAATAAAAATAATGAAAAAATTATAGAAAATGAAGTTAAAGAACCTATAAAAACTCAACTGAAAGGTATAAATAAAAGTGGTGAAATTACCACTGAAGTTGAATCGGAAAGCATTAAATTTAGATTGGAAAATTTAGAACCTGGTGAAAATATAGTATTAAGGCCTAAAGAGGGGGATGATAAAAGTTTTACAACTGAAAACAATAGAGGTAATGTTATAAAAGATCGTATCGTTAGAGATAATTTAATGATTGATCGAGGGGACGCTAATAGAGTAGCTAGAGGTTATTCAAATATATTAAATTTCGAAAAAAAATGGAAAGGTGAGATAGATGATGAAGCATTAGAATTAGCATGGTCTCATCATGATAAAATATTGAACGAAATAAAAATTGAATGGCAAGATATAAGAAAATGGGTTTCGAATCAAGATCCGCCTGTAACTATAGAAAATTGGTCGAATAGAAAGTCAGATTTCCTTGCATGGATTGGTAAAGATGAAAGTCAATTTTTAAGTGTATTTACATTTATCGATCATTTCATTCAACAACACGATATTCCTGCAAACATGGAAATCAAAGAATTTATGGATTTGGAATTGGGAATAAACAAATCAGTAAGTCAAATTAAATCTACAATTATTGCATTTGATAATCAGGTTCCAAAATTCGAAATAAGTACATTAGAAAAAATTTATAAAAAAGTTGAACAAGAACAAGTTTTTTCAATTATACAGTCTCATTTTGATAATCATGAAATTCTTTCTTCTTCAGACAAAGAATATGAAATAAAAAAATACGAAGTTTACAAGGATATTTATCAATTAATTCATCAATCTAATTTTGAAGCAACTCAATTAAGAGAACTTATTCGTGACCATGATGTTCTTGAAAATAAATTGGATCGTTTTATTGTTGCAGAGTTTCAAGAAGCAATTAGTAAAATTACATTTTCATCTAGACAAGTTAAAGGAATTAATCAGTCATTTCCAAACACTAGAGAAGCCATTTTAGATTTTGAAAAAAAATGTGGGGAATTTCTCAAGAACTTAAAAAATAGTTACCATGATATTGATTCACCTATTCCGATGCAAATGTACTTAAAAAATAATGATTTAAAAGATTTATCACCCAAAGAAATGAGAGAAATGGAAAGGGCAATAGCACGAATGGAAAAATTGTTTGATTACTATGATGCTAAAGTGGATCAGGTCAAGTATTTCCTTAATGTCAATTTAAGAGATATTATAACTTATGTTAATCAAAAAGATATGACAGAGAATGAAGCGGCAGGGGGGTTAGAAGCCCATAAACTTATCAATCAAAAAGTTTTTGAGAAAGAAAATCTGATTCAACTGATTTCTAAAGAACCAAAGGTAAAAAAAATACCTAAAACATTTGGAGTGACTGGAGGAGCTTTTATTAGAGCCTGTCATGCACCCTTATATCAACCTCAAGAAACAGCAAAAAGGCTCGATCATTTTTTTGAGTTTGTCGAGCAGAAACGTAATGAATCTAAAGACTCTAATATTATTATCAATGAAATTGAATAGGTAGAATTCAATTAAAACCCGTCTAACCGCAATAGACTTCTTTCGAAATTTGCTTTGATTGAAAAAATTTGGTATTTTTGAGTAGGCTTTTTGAAAAATTTTGTAGTCATATGTGTACATATGGCTGAAAAATTTTACAAAAAAGATGCCAAAAAGAGCAATTTTTGCAATCAAAGCAAATTTCGAAAGAAGTCTCAAGTCATCAACTTAAGCGAGAATGGCGTAAAAATTAACCAATGAGATCACAGACTCGACTTTGTGGATTTTTTATTCAATCATCGTTCCCTCATCACTTTTAGATTGCAAAGGCCCTGTACATTCTATCACTCACTAGATTCTAAACCCTTAATTCTAAGCCTTTGAGTTGCTCTACGAGCTCTATGTGTTTTTCATCTTGCCCCACAGTTCCTTCGTTGCTCGTAAACTCGCTCCTCAGTCACTGTGGGCTTTAATCGGAGTCGTCCTACGGACTCAGAACATTAAAA
>JAUXSJ010000237.1 GCA_030679615.1 Parachlamydiaceae bacterium
GTTTAATCAAACTGATTTTTTTCTACGGAATCTACAATCTATTACAAAAATATTCACTAAAACGGCTACATCAGTCTCTCAAAATATTATTCATGTAGGCACTTATGTTGGAGATGGATTTGTTTCTGAAGCAATTTCGAATGGCGTTCGATTAACCAATATTCAAGACAAAAGAATCAAACTAAAACACGGAATGACTGGTGGATTTATTGTTATTCGTCCAAAAAATGAAATAATCGCTAAATTATCAAGTGAAATTGCATTTGATCGTTGTGCAACTGGAAAAGAAAAAAGTATTCATAAGTATAGCATCAAAAAAGGTATGATAGGGTCATTTTCTTCTTCTACATTAGGGGTGAATGCGATTAAAGATTTTTTAAAGGGTGCTGCCTTTGTTTTTCAAAAAGCACCTATCAATAATGATTTAAAAAATAAAGAATTTTTTTGCTCACAATTTTCAACTTGGTGTTTACAATTAGCTGAGTCTAAAATTGTAATGGAATTAGTTAATCAAGATTTACCTTTGAATGGAAAAATAATTATTCCAGAGTTTAATGAGCTGCCTAGTAATAAAATAGGACAAGCAGTAGATCAATGGGCTTTTAATATAGCAAAAAAACACAAAAAACTTTTTCAAAAATATATATCGATTAAATTAGATGCTAAAAATACAACGCCTCAGCGACTATATGGATTTATTTTAGAACATGAAGAATTATTTGAACATGCGATGGTGGTTATTCCACCCCAAGAATAAAATTCTTGGGTGAAATTTTAAAATTTAAGAAAACACTTTCTTTAATTTATTTTCTAATTCAATCGATGCTTTTGCAAAACCACGAATGCCTTCAGCTAACTTTTCATAAGCCATTTGGTCGTCATTCAGCATTAAACGGAATGTTTTTTCATCCACATTAATTCTTTGAATGTCCATTTGTTTCGATTTTGTCGGATCTAGCTTTCTAACTACCTCACCTTGTGTAAGATGCAATTCTTCAAGAAATTGCGGAGAAATCGTTAAATAATCACATCCAGCTAATTCTAAAATTTCTTCTTGATTGCGGAAACTTGCTCCCATCACAACGGTTTTATAATCAAAGTGCTTAAAGTAATTGTAAATTTGATGCACTGATTTAACCCCTGGATCTTGTTCAGGTGCATATTTATCCACTTTATCATGTTGCTTATACCAATCTAAAATTCTACCTACAAATGGAGAAATGAGAGTCGCTTTAGATTCAGCACAGTGAATGGCTTGAGCAAGATTAAAAAGAAGTGTCATGTTGCAATGAATGCCCATTTTTTCAAGTTCTTTTGCAGCAACACCACCTTCCCAAGTGGATGCTAATTTGATTAACACGCGGTCTTGAGAAATGCCCGCCTCTTTATACATAGCAATAAGTTGTTTGGCTTTTTCGATGCTTCCTTCAACATCATAAGAGAGACGAGCATCCACTTCTGTTGAAACGCGACCAGGAATGATTTTTAAAATGGCTGTCCCAAAATTAACGAATAATTTATCAATCAGCAAGGTTGTTGCTTGATCGGATGAAACATTCTTTTTTTGACAATATTGAACAGCTTCATCAATCAAATATTGATATTGAGGTTTCTCTAGTGCCGATAAAATTAATGAAGGATTTGTCGTGGCATCTTGAGGGCGATATTTTTCTATTGCTTCAATATCTCCAGTGTCGCTGACAACTACAGTCATTTTTTTGAGCTGATCAAGTTTGTTTTCATCACTCATGATAAATCCTTTGTTAAGAAATGGGCTCTAAAGTTGGTTCCATACGAAAAGTAATTGTTAATGGACGATCTCCTACCAATAAATCCAAAGTGGAATTTAAGCGAGATAATAAAAGATTATAAGGGATTTTAATCTCCTTACCTTCTCCAGTAAACATGGCGACAGAAGTTTTAGATAAAATCTCTTTTGATTCTTTAATTTGAAGGCACAGATTTTGAAATTTATGAAGCTGCCTAGCTAAAATTTCATCAGAAAAATCGTAGTTAAGTTGACAAGACTGACATTGAATGGTCTGCTTTGCGATTTGAAAAACAGAAAATAAAATGATGTTTTGACAAGATTGACAACAAAATTGAAGAAGATGACCTTTTTGCATATAAATGAACACCTGAATTTATTATTTTTAGTTGATTGTAATTGTAATCATAACAGGTTTACTTTGAAGGATCAACTTTAAAATTTAAATAAAAATGTTAATTAGTCAAACTTTAAACTCTAACTGTTCATTATAATAATAATTTGATAGTGTGATTTTAAATGAAGTTGATCTTTTATTTAAGGAGTCCACGATGTCTAAAAAATCTATGGATTTTCATGGTAGTGTAAATTTGGATCAAAAAGTCATGGATCAATTAGAGAACTACTTGAAAGAACGAGAATCTTATCTTGCTCATCGTCTTTCAGAAATTTCAAAAGATTTAACAGTTCTTTATTCATCTTCCCCTTCTCTTACTCATAAACGTCCAAAATTAAGTGCAGCCGTAGACGAATTTTGTAAGGTTTTAAGAGAGGTTAAACATGAAGATAAAATAAATTTACAATTAGCTTTCAAGCATGTTTTACATGAAGTGAATCATGTATTTTGGGAATTTGCAGAGGTGTTAGAAG
>JAUXSJ010000239.1 GCA_030679615.1 Parachlamydiaceae bacterium
CCCTAATGTCCCTAATGTCCCTAATGTCCCTAATGTCCCTAATGTCCCTAATGTCCCTAATGTCCCTAATGTCCCTTAAATCGGCAAAATCATTGAAAAGCTAGTCCCACCTTCATCACGGCTTTTAATTTTTATCCTGCCTTGGTGAATTTCTACTATTGACCGCACTATCGATAACCCTAAGCCTAATCCTTTTGAAGGTGATCCCGGTACACGATAAAATTTATCAAATATGAAAGGCACCACATCAGGTGGTATTCCTGGCCCTTCATCATTAATAGTAATTTTACATTCTTTATCATACTTTTTAATTTGTATTTCGATGTGGCTATGCTTTGGCGAGTTTTCTATGGCATTCATTAAAAGATTATTCAAAGCTAATTTGATTAAATCAAAATCAAAACAAACATAAAAATCTTCATCCGGTAAATCCGCTTCGATTGTTCGTTCTTGAATCACATACTGTATTTCCTTAAGAGATTCATTTAATAAAGACCTAATAGAATGGTTTTTCTTTATAAAATGCAAAAATCCAGATTCAAGCTTTGATATGGCTAAAACATTATCTACAATTAACTTTAAAGATTCTGTTGTCATTTCCATTTCATCTAATAAATGACGCACGTGTTTATTCAAAGGCTCTTTTTCTAATTGATGATTAATTCTCATTATCTTATCTATAGGCCCATACACTCCTGCAGAAATAGAACTAAATACTGACTCATGAAGTTTTTCTGTTTGTGTAGCATAATCACTATGTTGTAAGCGTTGTTCGAATATATTTCTATCGAGATAGACTCCTAATTGTTCTGTAACAGCTTCAAGAAAATCTATTTCATTTCTAGAAGGAAACTCTTTCTCATATGGCTTGTAGAAGAGCAGTCCCATTATTTTATTCATGTATTTTATTGGTAGATATAATCCTTCAGCAGAAGGTAGCGTATCAGTAGACCAACCAGCAATTTTACCATTTTTAAAAGACCATTGTGCAGCAGCTAAATCTTTTTCATTAGTCAAAAATGTTAATGGACTTTCTAAAATAAGTTGATCGTTTGTATCTTTTGTTAAAATGTCAAAATCACCTTTAAAAAGTGTTTTTAAACGAGAACAAACATTAATACGTAAATACTGAAAATTTTTTGCACGCGCAATATCTCTAACAATTTCATAAAGATGTTCAATTTTATCTTCTCTCATTTCAAGTAAGTGATCTTGTTTTCTCATACGGCTTGTTAAAAGTCCTATGATCGCTGCAGTAAAGAAAAAACTTAAAACAAGAGCAGCATCTTCAGTGCTATTAAGATGTAATTGTAAAAAAGGAGGGATGAAAAAAATGTTCCAAGCAATAGCACTAAGTAATGCTGATAAAAATACAGGACCTTGACCTACAAATAAACTTAAGATCAAAATACCTATTAAAAAAATAAATCCAACTGCTTTGTAGCCTAAAATAGGAGCTAAAAAATAACTAACACCGCTCCAAAAAACAAGTGATCCAAGTGCAATCCAATATTCATTTGCGCTACTGATTATTTTTATCGTTGGAAATGTTTTATGATATAGGCTAACAAATTTATCTTGACGAAGGACTAAGACATCAGCGTGTTCATTTTCTTCTTCTAAGCGTTCAAATAAGCTCTTTTGAAAATACTCTTTTATTGTTTTTTTTTGGTGAGACCTACCAATAACAATTCTTGTAATTTCTTTTTGTTTTGCTATCCGATGAAGACCTGCAGCTAGATCTAAATCTACTGTTGTGACAACTTCTGCTCCTAAATCTCTAGCTAAATTAAGATGTTTATTGAGCATCGATTGTTCAGTATTATTTAAAATTTGTCCTGTATCAACATAAACAACTACCCATGAAGCATCTAATTCAAATGCGAGTTTTCTTGCTGCTCTAATGAGTTGTTGTGAAGCGATATTGGGACTAATGGCAACCATTAACCGTTCTCTAGTTTTCCATCCACGACCTTGAGAAAGTATTCCATGCAAATCATGTTCGACTTTTTCTGCTGTAAATCTAAGGGCAATTTCACGAAGTGCTGTCAATCGATCTTCTTTAAAGAAGTTTTCTGCTGCAATTTGGGATTGTTCCCCAATATAAACTTTCCCATCTTTTAAACGATTAAGTAGTTCAGAGGGAGAAATATCAATAAGTTCAATTTCGGTCGCTCTTTCAAAAATTAAATCGGGTACATTTTCACGGATTGGAATGCCTGTGATACTTTCGACAATTTCTTTTCGACTTTCGATATGTTGTACATTTAAGGTAGTATAGACATCAATGCCTGCATCGAGTAATTCAATAACATCTTGCCATCTTTTTGGGTGTTTTGATCCTGGAATGTTCGTATGGGCAAGTTCATCGATAAGGACGATTGAGGGTTTTAATCCTAATATTTTTTCTAGATCCAACTCTTTGAATAATGTATTTTTATATTCAATCCATTTTTCTGGTATTTCAGTTAAACCTTTTAATAGCGCTTCTGTTTCTTTTCTACCATGCGTATTAACAATTCCAATAACAACATCGACTCCTTCCTTGTTTTTTTCTTGAGCCTCACTTAACATTGAATAAGTTTTTCCAACCCCCGCAGACATGCCAAAAAAGATTTTAAGCTTACCTAATTTTTGTTGTGTTTCTTCCTTTTCAATGGCTTTCAATAAAATATCGGGGTCTAGTTTATCATTTTCATCCATGTTTAACTCACCAGGTTAAGAGATGTTATAATAAAGTCAATTCCCTTAATACACACAAATGGAAGGATAAGACCCCCTAAACCATAGATTAAAAGATTTTGACGCAAAAGCGTATATGCACTTTGGGGTTTATAGGGAACGCCTTTTAATGCCAATGGAATTAAAAAAATAATAATCAACGCATTGAAAATAATTGTACTTAAGATAGCGCTTTGAGGTGAAGTAAGATGCATAATATCAAAAGAATCTAAAGGGCCTTTTCCTCCTGATGAATAATAAAGTGTACCAAAGATAGCAGGAATAATAGCAAAGTATTTAGCAACGTCATTGGCAATGCTAAAAGTCGTCAAGGCCCCTCTTGTCATAAGTAACTGCTTACCAATTTCAACAATATCTAGTAATTTTGTTGGGTTACTATCTAAGTCAACCATATTTCCTGCTTCACGAGAAGCTTGCGTGCCTGTATTCATAGCAACGCCAACATCCGCTTGAGCTAAAGCAGGTGCATCATTCGTTCCATCACCAGTCATGGCAACTAAATGACCCTCATTTTGTTCTTGTCGGATTCGTTGTAATTTTATTTCAGGCGTTGCTTCAGCTACAAAGTCATCTACCCCTGCTTCGGCAGCAATTGCACCTGCAGTAAGGGGGTTATCTCCAGTGATCATTAAAGTTCGAATACCCATTTTTCGCATTTCACTAAAGCGTTCTTTAATATCTTTTTTAATAATATCCTTTAAAAAAATCACTCCGACTACCTGTTTACCGTCAGCAACTATTAAGGGAGTACCTCCTTGGAGGCTTATTTTTTCAACAATAGATTTTATGTCAGGGGGAAAGGTTCCTCCTAATTTTTCAACATAATTTTTAATTGCATCATAAGCACCTTTTCTTATAGATCGATGAATTAATCCTTGATGATCATTAAAATCGATTCCACTCATGCGTGTTTGAGCTGAAAAGGGGATAAATTTTGAATTTTTTGCATCAAAATTTTCTGCACGTAGATCAAATTTATTTTTTGCTAAGACCACAATCGATCTTCCTTCCGGTGTTTCATCTGATAATGAAGAAAGTTGAGCAATTTCTGCGAAGTCTTTTTCTGATATTTCTGAAATAGAATAAAATTCAAAAGCCATTCGATTTCCTAATGTAATCGTTCCTGTTTTATCAAGAATTAATACATTGATATCCCCTGCAGCTTCAACTGAACGCCCACTTTTTGCAATGACATTACGTTGGATTAATCGATCCATTCCTGCAATTCCAATGGCACTTAAAA
>JAUXSJ010000243.1 GCA_030679615.1 Parachlamydiaceae bacterium
TTAATCAAATAAGGTTATCTAAACACAAAAATTCTTCAAAAATTGCTCATCAATGGATGCTAAAGATAGATGACGAATTATTCAAACAACTTAGTCAATGTTATTCTTTAAATACAATAAAAGCTCTTTGTTCCATTTTTGATAATAAAATTCAATCTCCATTTTTTAAATCTTTAAATAAGAATGAATTAAATGTTTTTTTGAATATCTGCATAAACTTTAATAAAATTCAAAAAGAAATAGAAAATTCGGATTTTGACTTAATCTATCAAACCATATCATTGATTTGTCAAAAAATTAGATTTCAAAATGATATTGAAACGCATTTTTTTATTAAATTAATAGAATGTCTGGAAAATCAATCATCACCATTAAAATGGTTACAAGTAATAAAATTTTTTCCTTCGATATTAAAGAAAGGTGATACACAATTCACACACTTAACAACAATTTATTCAGAAGGGATAAGATTTTTATTCAATAATTTTAAAAATGAATTTATTGATGAAGTAATATTCCAAGCAGAATATTTTAATTCATTATGTTTAAAATTAAAACTTTCCAGTGAAGTTAAAGCAAATATTTCATATTTCTTTTTTAAATTTTCAATGATAGAAAAAAATATAAAGAACAATCAGTGTAATGAACAATCAATATTAAAAGAAATACAAGCCTTTAAAGCATTTTTTCCAAAATTTTTTAAAGTTGATCGATCTCTTCGGGATAGTCTTGAATGGATAGGGGCTACTTTGGCTCAATATTCAAAACATTTTTCAATTAGAGATCGAATAGTTCAGACTTATAATGAAAATCATCAAATCAATAGTGCCATATTTAATATTTTATATATTAAAAGCACTTTAAAAATTGAAGGTCATTGTTTAAAAAATTATTACCAGCAAGCTCTAAAAATCATTTTTAATCAAAATATTGACCCTTTTCTTTTTATTGAAGCTCTCAATTTTGTTGGAAATGAGTACTTAAAGTTCTTTAATGAAAAAAAAATCAAATTTAATGAAGTGATAGAGCTGGTTGAAGAAATAATTTTCTTTTTTCCACCAAATTCATGGAAAATTGATGATCAAATTTCAATTTCTATTTTACCAATTCATTTGCAAAATCATAAAATTTATGCACTTGATTTACTTAGTAAATTAAAAGAATACAATCATCCTTCAAAATTTTTAGCATTAGATTTTTATTTTCAACCAGAATTATTACATAATTTGCAGATAAATAAAAAAAATAAAAATGAAAAAATTGAATTATTTAAGCTAATGGATCGTTTGTTAAGTTACTCGCCTTTAGATGAAAATTCTTTAATGATTGCTGGTATAATCATAGCAAAATTTATACCCTCTCTTGAATTAGAAGAATTAAATAAATTAAGAACTTATCATTTAAAATTTTTTGAGTTAACAAAAAATTTAAATTTATTAAAACAAACTTCTGAAGTTGCTAATGTAATAAATTATAATATCAAAATGACCGAAAAAAATTTAGTAAGTAGTTTTTCTAAAGAGAAAAAAATTGTATATGAATATTTAAAATTTTTATATTCAAACAGCCATTCTATTTTAGTTAAT
The DNA here is from genome assembly GCA_030679615.1 of Parachlamydiaceae bacterium. Lineage (GTDB taxonomy): Bacteria > Chlamydiota > Chlamydiia > Chlamydiales > Parachlamydiaceae > JAUXSJ01. Next base: position 1,587 of record JAUXSJ010000243.1, read on the forward strand.
TTAACTACACATTTCAATGGTTGCCAAGAGCAATTCGATTTAATGTTTACCTCCATTGAAATGATTGAAAGTCAGTTGGAAAAGAGTCAATTTGATCAAAAAGCGGTTGAAGAGTATTTGAATGAATTACATCTATTAATGCCAATTATTTTAGAAATGATAAATAATCTTGAAATCAATGATTCTACTTCTACAAATTTAGTAAAAACAATTACATCATTAATGGATGCATTAATTACCCATAAAATCATTTCACAAAATTTACTAAATAAAATAAATTCTAGTCAGCCTGATTTATTAAAAATACAAAGAGAGTCATTTTTTGAATTTTTAGATAAGTTTTATTTGAATTGGGAGAGTTCATTACCTCAAAAATCAAATCATTTAAAATTTTTTATTTTTATTCCATATATAAAATTTATTATTGAAATAAAAGGAAATACCAAAAATTTTAATTTTTTAAAAGCTCATAAAGCTTATTTAAGTGGAAAATTCAAACAAGTTATAGAAAACAATGGAGTTTTGTTTGATAAACAGATTATTAAAATTTTAGATTTTTATTATGAAGATGCTTTAAGTGATCATCAAAAAAATAATTTAATCTTTACTTCAATTGTCCACTCAATTTTTGATATTGAAGATAAAGATCAATTATTGACAATATTGAAAATGATAGCAGTATTATTTTTTGAAAATTCTGTAAAAAATAAAATAAAAAAATCTGTTTTTGATACCCTTCTTAAATACTATCTAAAATTTTTAATCAATTATTTCAATAAATATCAGGATCAAACTGAAAAACATATAAATTTTTTGATATCATTTGTTACGGGCGCAATTAAAAAAAAGTTATTTAATTCTGAACAAGTAGAGAGTGAGCAATTTTTTTATTGGTTTAGTCATTATTATCAATTATTTGATCGTAATGATCCAGTATTCGATATTTATTCATTAAAACTTTTAACTTTAAAAAATTCAATTAACGAAGAAGACCTTGAAAGGGAAATATTGAAATTAATGCCCGATTTGTGTCATTATATTTTACAAACAGGAAGCTTTTTTTATTCTTTTAATTTAGTTGATTTAGTTTTTAGTAATATCAAAGATGAAAACAAAAAAAATACAATTATTTTAAATTGGTTACGAACATTTGAAAAAACACCAATAAAAAAAGAAGATCAAGGTTTTTTTGAAAATCACATGAAAGAGATTGTGCAAAAAAGCCAAAAAAACTCTTCGATCCCACTTCACTGTGAAACTTTGACTTTTAAATATTTTAAAAAAGAAGAGTTTCCAATCAAAGAATATTTAAGTTTAGAAACAATCACAATTAAAAAATGCTTAGCAGAGCATTTTAATCTGACAAATTTTTAAGTAAGGTCATTTAAATGGCAGGAAAAACTGTTGTTGTAGGTATGTCTGGGGGTGTTGATTCATCTGTCTCTGCCTATCTTTTGAAAGAGCAGGGATATCGTGTCATTGGCCTTTTTATGAAAAATTGGGAGGAAAAAGACTCTTCGGGTCAATGTCTTTCTGCGCATGATTATGATGATGTTCGAAAAGTATGTGAAGTTTTAGATATTCCTTATTACAGTGTTAATTTTGCTGAAGAATACCGAGAGCAGGTATTTTCTCACTTTATTTCAGATTTAAAAAAAGGACTCACTCCCAATCCTGACATCTTATGCAACCGTGAAATCAAATTTAAAGTTTTTTTGGATAAAGCAATTGAATTGGGGGCAGATTTTTTAGCTACAGGTCATTATTGTCAAAATCAATTATTTGATGGTAGACAATGCTTGATCAAGGGAAGAGATCCTAATAAAGATCAGTCTTATTTCTTATACACCATCAAGCATTCTATTTTGGAAAAAGTAATTTTCCCTATTGGTCATCTTGAAAAAGAAGAGGTAAGACGCGTGGCTCGGACAATTGGGCTGGCTACTGCGGATAAAAAAGATAGCACGGGTATATGTTTTATTGGGAATCGAGATTTTCGAATATTTATCAATCAATATATTCCTTATCAACCCGGTAATTTTGAGACCTTGTCTGGTAAGGTTGTTGGAGTGCACCAAGGAACAGCTTTTTATACTTTAGGTCAACGCAAAGGATTAGGTATCGGTGGGCCAGGAGAAGCTTGGTTTGTTATTGGAAAAGATTTAGAGCGCGGTGTGGTTTATGTAGAACAAGGCGCCGATCATCCTGCATTATATTGTGATGAGTTATATGCAGGTGAATTGAGTTGGGTCAATGATCCACCAAGTATTTTCCCATTTGTATGCGCTTCTAAGGTTCGTTACCGTCAAAAAGAACAGGCATGTGTGATACAAAAGATAGAAAATGGACAAGCATGGGTGACTTTTTTAAAGCCCGAACGGGCCGTGACTCCTGGGCAATCCATTGTATTTTATGATGGAGAAGTCTGTTTGGGTGGGGGCGTCATTCAATAGCGGCGGATAAAATTACAGTAATGCAAAAAAATACAGGATGAACAGGATAACGACGTCAATCCAAAGAACTAAAAAAAGCCGCGAATGCGGCGAAAGCATGTAGCCACAGGCGTAAGCCCAATGGCGTTAAGTTAAAAAAATGTTATTACTAACTGATGCGTAAGCATAAAATGCCGTCCTTTCAGGACTCGATGATTTTACGTTTACCCAGGCCTTCGCTTCGCTCCGACCTGGGCTATGAAATGCCGGCCCGTTGGGCCTGAAGGATTCTCGCTTAAAGTAAATTGATATAATTATTTAAAGTTAAAT
>JAUXSJ010000251.1 GCA_030679615.1 Parachlamydiaceae bacterium
CTGTTATATGAAAACTATCTTTATAGCAGTTTTTATGATAAATCTTAACAGCACTTGCAGGCTAAAGCCTGCAAAAACAAGCCCAGACTAAAGTCTAGGCTACATTAGTAGTCGAATCGCCTAGGAATACGTAAAAATAACCATTGAGTCCAAAAAGAACGAATTTACATTGAGACACCATTGAATGTTAACAAGATTACAAGAGGAAATATTAAAAATCAAATTTCATGACAAGATCAAACAGTGTCATTTGATGTGGACGATTTTTATAATTTTGTAGATTTGTTTTCATTTGACTCAATGTATTTTCAGATAAAAAATTAGTTAAGTGTTGAAAAAGCTTAGGCGAACTTAAATTAGATTCTGATAGTGTAATTGCTCCACCAATTGTTTGTGCTAAATATTCACTATTTTTTTGCTGATGATTTTCTGTTGCATATGGATAAGGAATCAAAATGCCCGGAACTTCAAACTCCATTGCTTCCGCAATTGTCGATGCACCTGCTCTTCCAATAAAAAAATCTGCTATTTTCCATGCGCACTGCATCTGACTCTCAAATGATTTTACACAGGCTGTTATCTGATTTTTTTCGTATAATTCTGCCAGCTCTTGTTTGATTTTTTCATTTCCCGTGATATGAATCACTTGTAAAGAATGCTGTATTAACAATGGAATCGTTTCTTTAATCAACAGATTAATCGCTTGAGCTCCCTGTGATCCACCAAAAATCAATAACGTTTTTTTATGATTTGTAAATCCATAATACGACATGGCTTTCTCTTTATCGATGGATGAAATGCGAAATCCCTCTCTCAATGGGCACCCGACATGAAAGGTTTTACTCTTAAAAAAAGCCGATGAACTTGGAAAATGTAGTGCTACACAATGAGCCAAAGAACCCAATAATCGATTTGCCTTTCCAGGTACACTATTCGCTTCATGTAAAATAATAGGTATTCTTAACAATTTCCCGGCAAGAACAGTTGGCACAGTATAATAACTACCAAACCCGACAATAACATCTGGTTTTATCTGCTTTAAATGCTTGATACTATGTCGAATTCCTTTTAATAAATTAAATATCCCTTTTAATAATTTAATAGGATGCTTAGAAAACAAAGGAGAACAAGGCACTTCATGATAAGAGAATCGATTTCGATCAAAATAAGCACTTGTAGAAAGACCACCAGCTAAAAAAACAACTGTAGAAGCAGGTGATTGTTTGTGAATATCTTGAGCAAGAGCTTGAGCGGGAAAAAGATGCCCACCAGTTCCTCCTGCTGCTATGATGATTTTTTTAGATAATTGATGCATGAGATTCCTTGTTCTGATCAAAGGAAATATTTAAAAGTAAACTTAAACCGAAAATATTTGCCATCAATGAAGTTCCACCTTGACTAAAAAAAGGAAGGTTTAATCCTGTACTAGGCAATAGTCCTGAAACAACACCTAAATTCATAAAAGCTTGAAAAGAAATTAAAAAAATTGTCAAGGTAGCTAAGAAAAACCCCTGTCGATTACCTGCATGATAGGCAATATAAAAACCACAATAAGCGACTATCATATAGAGGATGATTAATCCTAAAACTCCGAGAAATCCAAATTCCTCAGCATAAATCGCAGCAATATAATCATTTTGCGCTTCTGGCAAATAACTCAATTTCTGCAAGCTATTTCCAGGACCTCTTCCTAGTAATTGACCTGAACCCGCAGCAATCTTAGCTTGGTAGGGTTGATGTCCTTTACCCTGCAAATCAAGCTCTGGATGTAGATATACCTTTAAGCGGGCTGTGACATAAGGTAAATGGTAAGCAGAAATACTTCCAATTGTCATCATCACAACTAAGGGCAAGGCCCAATATTTAAATTTGATTCTAGAAAGAAAACAAGCTAAAACAACCATCAAACTCACGACACCAGCTGTTCCATTATTGGGTTCGATGAGAATTAATAAAATAGGAATAAATACAATTCCAATTAATTTTAAAAAACCTTTTAGAGTTAATTGAGATGGATCAATCGGTAAGAAGCAATAAATCAAAAATGTAGGGACGATGTATTTGACAAATTCTGAGGGCTGAAAAGAAAATCCGCCGATACCAATCCATCTTCTAGATCCATTAACTTCTTTTCCTATTCCTGGAATCAAGGTCAACGCTAATAAAATTGTAAAAAGAAGAAGAAGATATGGACTCCAAGCAATAAAGCGCTTGTATCCTAATTTCCAAACACAACAGCCAAGGAGAAACCCCAAGCCACCATACATTATTTGTTTTAAAAGAGCGTGGTGTGTACTTTTACTGAGGGAATGATCTAATATTTCTGCTGAAGTTGTATTGAAAATCATGATTAGGCCCATGATGAAAATCGAACTTACACATAATATCAATAATAATCGTAAAAAAGTTAGCATGCTATTCTTAATTTTCAAAAACCATTTTCTTAACAAATTACAGGATGGTTAGGCACATGCATCCAAAGACAAAATAAAAACAAGATGAGCAAGATAGACAGGATAATCATGCGACGTATGTATTATTTTACCTTAGATCAATTTTAACGCAGAGACGGGGGGGGCGCAAGAGACGGAGAGGAGGACATTTAAAA
>JAUXSJ010000253.1 GCA_030679615.1 Parachlamydiaceae bacterium
TTAAAAAACACTTATAAAATTAAGAGAACCTTTGCATCTTTGTTCTAGAGTCCGTAGGACGACTCCCATTACAGCCCACAGTGACGAAGGAACTGTGGGAATACGAAAAAAAAGACATAGAGCTCGTAAGAGCGATTCAAAAGCTATTCAGAATCAATTGTATACGAATCGATAATTACAAAATCATTAAATGTAAAGTATTTTTTGTCCTGATGCGTATGCCTGCCTATCTTGTTTTTTTATTGTTAGCATAAATTAGGTTGATGCCTATGTCGAAACGGCCTGGTTATTTGGTCCAGGCTTTTAGACTCATTGCATAAGAAGTATCATTCAGCTAAAAATTGAGTAATTTCTTGGTTCAGCTGATCTTCAATATGAATTGGCAGTTTACCATTATGAGGCATAACAAACGCTTCCAAATATTTTTTTTCTTTCAAATCATGTATTTTGTGTAAATGATATGCTAATGATGCTGAATCTGGTATGACACCATCTGTTCCGCCGCCATAATGTTGAATAATAATATGAGGAATATTCAAGTTGCTCAATTTTTTTGCCGCTTGAACATTATCTAGCTCCATATTTGCATGCAGTAGTGCAAAATTAATCACATTTAAAAAAGGCTGTTGATTAGGTAAAGCCGGAAGATTGTTACACAATTCCGATAATTTACTATATGTACGATCTGAGATATATAAATATTTAATGCTATCCATAAAATCATGCAACATGATTGCTTCACTTATTAATCCACCACCAAGACAATATCCTCTCATAATAATATGAGTAGCCTTTGTTTTTTTTTCTAAAAATTGTAAGCCAGCTTCGTAACCACTTCCCATTCGATAACGAGTTGGCCAATTTTTATTTTTTTCAATAAAAGGTCCTTTTATCAATAAGGTATTACAACCCATCATATGATTGCGTTTAGTAGCCAAATTTAAAATATAATTAATATCTATACCATTTCCGGATGCATCGATACACCATTTTTGCGAATGGATCGTGTCAGGATGGGTAACGATTACAGCTTGATAAGGCAATGTTGAAAAAGGAAAACTATCCTTTAATCTAATTGAAATTTCTTTAACCGTATACCCAGCAGATTCTAAACCGGTCTTATTAATGGCATTTACTGACGAATCAAACTTTTCATTCATGAAAACAGGAAAGATGTTTTTAGCAACCATCTCTACTGCATTTGGGTATTTATCAAGTAACATTTTTTCTTGTTCTTGTGCATTTTCTTGTATTTCAAGGGTGTTATTTTTCTTTTCAACAGTAAATTCATTTTGATCTAACCAATCCGATCCATAAAGAGATGTGCAAAATAAAAATAAAAATAATTGAAAATGGACAAATTTTTTATGTTTAGACATTAAATTAGTTCCTTAAATTTTATTATTATAAATTAAAAAATAATCATTCGTTCAAATATAATTCATCACTTAGTTTTTAAATTCAAAAACTAAGTGATGAAAAGTTATTAAATGATTTTATTTATTGAGTTAAAAATTGAGTAATTTCTTGCTTTAGCAAATCATCAATTTTTGGTGGTAATGCACCATTATGAGGAATGTCTGAAGATTCTATAAATATTTTATTTTTTAAATTAGGTAATTGATGTAGGTGAAATCCTAATGAAGCTACATCTGGAATGACTCCATCAGTACCACCACCATTATGCTGAATAATGATGTGAGGAATATTTAAGGCACTTAGTTTTTTTGCTGAAGCAACATTGTCCAATTCTGTTCCTGAAGCTTGGAATAATTTGGCAGCAACTTTCCCGGTAGTTGATCCTGCAATTTGAGTCCCTATGCTTTTCACAACATCGGTTAATTTATTAAAGGTTCGATCTGAAATGAATAAATAATGAGTAGAGTCTAAAAATTGATGTTGAATGACTGCTTCGCCCATCATTCCACCACCTAAAGAAAGACCTCGCATAATAATGTGGGAAGCTTTTGCTTCTTGTTCTAAAAATTGAATCCCTGCTTCAAAACCAGAACCCATGCGATAACGTGTTGGCCATGGCTCACTTTTACCCACTGATGGACCATTCACCAATAATGTGTTACAACCATTACTGTAATTGCGAAAAGAAGCTGTAATTAATCCATCGTTAATGCTCATGCCATTACCAAATGCATCAATGCACCATTGCTCTTTATCCATAGTGTCAGGATGAGTGACAATTACGGCTTGGTAAGATAATAGACTTGATGGAAGAGTTCCAGGTGTAAGTAATGAAATTTCTTTTACGATGAATCCTTTAGATTCTAAATAGGATTTGGCAGAAAGATTGATTTCTGGTGTCGCTGAATGGATTGCGGGATAGACAATCTGCCCTGAAATAACATTTGCTGGTGAGCGAATTGCGTTAAGAATGTTTTTGGCTATTCCAGGAGTATTAGCTGGCTCTTCAGCTACAAATTCATTAATTTCTAACCAATTTGGTGTTCCGTGAACAGAGAATATTGTTAGAGAAAATAATGTAATTAATAAATAGTGTTTTAATTTAATTTTTAAATCCATAATTGCCTTTATTTATATTTTTTAAATTACAAATATAAATAATAGCAAATATTTTTAAATTAATCAATTATTAAAATGAGTAATTAAATGGTTTTTTAATTTAAAGAATGAACGAATCAAATTATCTTCTCAAATTTAACACAGAGACGGGGGGGATGGGGAGACGCAGAGAGAGAACTTTAAAATATAAGTTTAAATTTATTTTTAAAACTTTATTCTCTGAATCTCCCCATCTCTCCGTCTCTACGTTAAATTTAAGAAGATGGTTTGATTCTTTTAACTATAAAATAGCCCGTGCGATTTAAAAACAAATCGCACGACTATTATTGTATAAATTATTTTACTTGATAGATGACTTTGTTATTCTTTAATTCCAATTTCACATTGTCATTTTGTTTGATTTTCCCTTCCAGAATTCCACTCGATAACTGATTGACAACTTCTTGTTGAATATACCTTTTTAAAGGCCTCGCTCCATAAATTGGGTCATATCCTTCTTTTGCTAAATGAGATAAGACTTCAGGAGTCCATGTAAGGTGGACATCTCGATCACTCAATCTCTTTTCTAATAAATTGAGCTGAATCACCGCAATTTTTTCCATGTCTTTTTCATGTAAAGGAAAAAACGGAAGAATATCATCTAGTCGATTTAGAAACTCCGGTCTAAAATGAGCTTGAAGATCCTCATTGATGATCAGCATTAGTTCTTCTTTAACAAGGTTATCTCGATTAACTTTCATTTTTTCTAAAAGTTTGTCCGAACCTACATTGGACGTCATGATAAATAAAGCATTTTTACAATTAACCATTCGACCCTTACTGTCAGTAATGCGACCATCATCAAAAATCTGTAATAAAATATTAAAAACATCGTGATGCGCTTTTTCAATTTCATCAAATAAAATGACAGCATAAGGACGGCGTCGGATAGCTTCTGTCAATTGACCGCCTTCTTCATAACCCACATAGCCTGGAGGAGAACCAATTAATTTTGAGACAGAGTGCTTTTCCATGTATTCAGACATATCTAAACGGATTAAAGCTTCTTCCTGATTAAATAATTGATACGCCAAAGCTTTGGCTAATTCTGTTTTTCCAACACCTGTGGGTCCTACAAAAAGGAAAACACCCATGGGACGTCCAGGATCACTTAATCCTGATCTAGATCTTCGAATAGCTTCACTCACTGCCGTAACAGCTAAATCTTGACCAATCACTCTTTTTTCTAATTCTTTTTCTAAATGAAGAAGCCTTTCTGCTTCACCTTCAAGCATTTTATTCACTGGAATGCCTGTCCATTTAGCGAGAATATGTGCAATCAGTTGTTCGTCAACTTCTTCTTGGAGAAGTCGATTTGGTTTTTCATCAAGCTGCTTTTGTGTCTCTTCAAGCTCTTTTTGTAATTTAGGTATGATATTATAACGCAGTTCTGCAACCCGATTATAATCTGCTTTTCGTTCGGCTTCCTCTTCTTGAAAGCGCAATTGTTCAAGTTGATTTTTCTTTTCTTTCAAGGTTTCAATAATTTTCTTTTCTTGACCCCATTGTTGTCTAAGCACACTTAATTCTTCTTTGATTTCAGCAATACGCGCTTCCAATTTAGCTGCTTCATTTTTTCCAATGGGTGTGTTTTCTCTTTTTAAGGCTTCTTGTTCGACAATCAGACCGGCTAATTCTCTTTCTTTATTATCAATAGGAAGTGGGCGACTTCCCAATTGCATACGAATTAAGCTTGCGGCTTCGTCGATTAAATCGATGGCTTTATCTGGTAATTGTCGATCTGTAATGTAGCGTGCAGAAAGAATCACAGCTGAATGAATAGCTGATTCAGTAATGTGCACGCCGTGAAAAATTTCATAGCGCTCTCTTAACCCTCTTAAGATAGCAATAGAATCTTCAATGGAGGGTTCATTGATCATTACAGGCTGAAAACGTCTTTCTAGAGCAGCATCTCTTTCAATGTATTTTTGATACTCATTTAATGTTGTCGCGCCAATACAGTGAAGAGATCCACGTGCTAAAGCAGGTTTGAGTAAGTTGGCTGCATCCATCGCTCCTTCAGTAGCTCCAGCGCCAATTAAAGTATGTACTTCATCAATAAAAAGAATGATTTTTCCTTCGCTTTTTTCAATATCTTGCAAGATCCCTTTCAAGCGATCTTCAAATTCACCTCGGTATTTAGTTCCTGCAATTAAACTCCCCATATCTAAAGCAAGGAGTTGTCTATTCTTGAGCGAATCAGGAACATCTTGTTGAACAATACGTTGAGCCAATCCTTCAGCGATCGCAGTTTTACCTACTCCTGGCTCTCCAATGAGCATGGGGTTGTTTTTTGTTCGACGGCTCAACACCTGCATAGTACGACGTATTTCCTCATCACGTCCAATAACGGGATCGAGTTTTCCTGAACGAGCTAGATCGGTTAAATTTTTACAGTATTTTTCAAGAGCTTGAAGATTTAATTCTGCACCAGGAGAATCCATTTTTCGATCACCGCGAATGGATTTTATTTGTTCTTCCACTTGCTTAATTGTTAGGTTAGTTCCTGTTTTCCAAGTTGCAAAGGGGTCACTTGCATTTTTCCAATAAGCGATTAAGAAATGATCGCTGCTTGTGTAAGTATCCTTCCAAGCTTGTGCAATATTTTCCGCTTCTGAAATGCGATTTTGCAAACTACGTGAGGGGGTGGGTGTTTCGGATTGAGATCCACTAAATGTAGGTAAATGATTAAGGGCTGAAAGTGTTTCTCTTAGAAGTATTTGCGGTTGAGTGCCCAAATTTGTCAGAATGGAATTAAAATATCCTTGAGGATTTTGTAAAAAAGCCCATAGTAAATGATTTTCATGAACTTCAGGTTGATTTCTTTTTTTTGCTTCTGCAAAAGCAGCTTGTAAAGCTTCTGTTACGCTGTCGGTGAATTGATTCATGTCATTTCTCCTTGTTGTTTGCACCAATGTTAACATACAAAGATTGATGTTGAGTTGTCAATCATAGGATAAAAAAAACTTACACGAACATTAATTTTTAAGTTTTGTAAAAATAAAAATTTAATTAAACAATAACAAGTTCTTTTAATGATATTAATTGTAACTAATTATAATTTTTTTATTTTTAGTTGTTAGTCTATTTAAAAAAATATTTATTTTGAATTGTTTAATCATAGAAAAACTTGAATTGAAGATTAGAATAATACCTGTTATGCTTTTTTCTAACAAAAAATGAACTTAGAGAGCAAAATAATGAAGAAATATTGTGAATCGATTTATCAAACCAAAAGATTTCCCACTCGTGTAGTCATGGTAGGGAATATTGCCGTGGGCGGGAATAATCCAATACGCATTCAATCGATGACGACTTCAAGTACTCGAGATATCGAAGCGACAATTGAACAATCCATTCGATTAGCTGATGCAGGATGTGAAATTGTTCGAGTCACTGTTCAGGGAATGAAAGAAGCTGAAGCTTGTGAGCACATAAAAAATGGTTTAGTTCAAAGAGGATACAATATTCCCTTAGTGGCAGATATTCATTTTTACCCACCTGCAGCTATGAGCGTTGTCGATTTTGTAGATAAGGTACGTATTAATCCTGGTAACTTTGTTGATAAACGCGCTTCCTTTAAAT
>JAUXSJ010000256.1 GCA_030679615.1 Parachlamydiaceae bacterium
GGCCTGAATCTATTTTGGCTATCAGGCCGGGACGGCCTGAATACCTTCTTCAGGCCCAAGGGATCGGTATTTCAAAGCAGCTAAGGTCTAAAGAAGGTACTCAGGCCGTCCCGGCCTGATAGCCAAAATAGATTCAGGCCGAGACAGCCTGCTGATTATCTTCAGATAAACATGAGTTTCACTTTCCAACCAAAGAGGCCACACTCGACCAGGACAGCCTGTTCTAATGAAGCCGTCTCCTGTGCTCAATGTCAATAAAATTTTTTTTGAAAACGTTATAAATTCTATATAAAGAATTTATTGTTAAATTTATTTAAAAAATGATATAATTTCGTTTATTAATTACTAAATAAAGAAAATTATATGTTTTTATTTGATTCTTGTCTTGATCTTGGTTTAGAAGTTTCTAAACATTTAATGTTAGGTGGAATAACAGAAACCCTTGATAAGGTCATTTGCAAAAATAAAAACACTCCTATAATCAACTCTGTGAGCAATATCCTTGCAAAAGGGGCTGATGCAGGATGGGAAAAATTAAAAGATAAAAAAATTGGTCAAAAAAAATTACCAAATGGATTAGTAAAATCTGTTGATTGTTTTAAATCTTGTTTGAAAGTTGATAAATTACTTAATAATGCTAATAGTTTAATTACTTATCCTTTCAAAAAAACAATAGACTCACAAATTATCGACTGTGAAAATGAATTAAAAAGTAGCTACGGTGATAAGTTTTCTAAAACTTCAATTCAACTCACTCAAATTCTAGTTCATGAGATTTTAAAATTAAAACTCCCTGTTTTACAAGGTCATTTAGAAAGTGTCATCAAAATAAACTTGTTGTCAATTTTTTCAAATTTGGCAACAGCTCAATTCAAAACTTTTAATGATCATAAAAACTCAATAAATAATGTTTCCGGAACAATTATTGATGCACTTATTATTCTATTAGTTCCTTTTCAAGATCGTTTAAATCAAATCGACCAATTGAATCAGAAAGAAAGATTGAAAAAATACAATGAAATTTCGATTGAAATCTATGATCATTTAATAAAATTATGCTTCCCTAAAGGAGAGGATAGTTTCATCTATCCCTTTGAATCAGGAAAAGATGCAGTATGGCTAATATTGAGTACGGGCAATTTACCGGTTGATGGAGAAATGCCTAATCAAACTGTTAATCTTAAGAATTTATTTGCTAAGCAATTTTGTAAATATTTAGATTATAGCCGTTCTTATCGGTTGGCTCAAAAAGAAAAAGACATTCTTCAAGAAAATTTGAGAGAATTCCCAATTGGCCAATTACTAGTCCAAGGTTGTCAATCGTTGACTCAAGACATTTTAACCGAGATAAAAAATGCAATTCAAGAATTTGATTCTTTAATTTCCGAATTAAATCAGAAGGTATTTAATGGCAAATTGAATGGTGGTCAAATTGAACGACTATCTAAACGCATTAAAGAATCTAAAAATTTAACGGCAGAAAAATTATTTGATTTGTGTGATTTATTTGATCCTCTGAAGCCTGATGAAGAAAAAACTTTTCGAAAGATTTTATTAAAAGATTTTGTTTTACGGTTTGAAAAAATTAAATTGTTACCTTCTGGCATTTTAGGTGGAATATTTAAATCAAAAGCACAAAATCAGATTATTAATGAATTGAATAAAGAATTGTTTGCAGTTGATAAATCAAATCATAAAAAGAAATTAATTGAATTAATTCATAATATTAAACATTTAACTTTAAATGAAAAATTAAACCAACTCAATGGTTTGTTTAAGCCACTAGATGAAGAAGAAGAAAGAAATAAACGAATTGATATGCTAAAAGAATTCGTTAAACGCTTTGAAAACCTTCAATCTGCTTCGAGTAATATCAACGAACAATTAGTTCATTCAAATGAATTTAATAAAATAATTGATGAATTAAATAATGAATTTTTTAAAGAAGAAGAGAAAAAAATAATTGATTGTATAAAAGATCATGAACATTTAACTGAAAAACTGTTTAAAATTAGCCTTAAAATTAAGCACATTTATTTGGAAGATGAAAAAATTGAACAGATGAATGTGTTAATCGAAACGATTCAATCTTTTATAATATTGTCTTATTCTAATGATGGGATCACTAAAAAGATTGAAAACGATCAACTTATTAATGCATTAAATAATAAACTTTTTAATGGCGAATTGAATGTAGACCAAAAAAAAGAGTTAATGGATTGTATTCACGAACACAGACATTTAACACAAAAACTGTTTGAAATTCGATTTCTTTCTAAAGAATATTCTTTAGTAAAAAAAATTTCAGGCTTTCGTAACATAAAAAAGTATGTCAACCAACTTCAAAATCTATTAATAAGAGAACCTTCTTCTCTAGAAAATTTTCTTTTTTCATTATTGCAAAATTTTCTTCATGAAAATGATTCAGGATTTAACCATTTTTGGGAAATGACTGAAAATCATATCGATACATTCTTTTTGTATGTGACCCATCAATTTGCAAAAGAGTATGTGAATAATTTTAACGAAATTAAAAATATTTTACATGAAAAAACTCAAGTTCAAGATGTTATTGAGGAAAATTTTAATGATATCATAGAGTTCGTGGGTGGTAATGGCAATATTAATGAAGATAAATTAGAAAACAAAGATATTGAAGAACACGAAAATATAAAAAAATATAAAAAAATTTTCGATTTAATTTTAAAACAAAAAAATAATGAAATTTTTGCTATACCTGATAAACTTCAAAAAATTATTCGAGATGAGGGTGAGCAACAAGTATTAAATCTTTCTAAACAGTATGAAAATTACAAAAAATTTCACGCTTTAAAAAAAGACCTATCAGATGAAGTGGCACCATCCTTACCTTTTAATGAAATTATTCAAGAAACCGGAAACATCTTGTCTTTTTTATTAAAGCAAGGCGGAAAATCGCTTTATTGTAAAAATAAAGATAATGAAATTATCGTGCTAAAAGTTATTCAGGGTGGATTAAGCCAATTTTTAGAGAACGCTAAAACAGTTTCAATTTTTAAAAAAATCCTAAGTACTCCCGAAACAGTTAATGAATTTGAACGCTTTTGTCTCGATCCTAATTACATTGAATTATTTGGTTTTAAAACCCAAATATTTGAAATGACTCAAGAAACGATTGAAGTTAAATTGCGGTCAGCTTTGGTATCTTTTTGTAAAGAAAAAGTAGAAGCAGTTGAGAAAAAGCCAAAATTAAATTTAGAAAAAACTGATCCAAGTGAAACCGAACAAGAATTGACCTATCAGAAAGGGATTGAAAAATTATTAAATCTATTCATTAAAACAAAATCCAAAGAATCAAATTCTTTAACGGGCCTTGAAGCCTTATTTGAACTTTTTCCACAAATACCAGCACCACTAATTCAAAAGCTTTGGAATTGGATGATCGAAGAATTTTCTGGATTACTTCCACAATTTTTAGATTTTTCACATGAAAGAATGGAATTCGTTTTTAGAACTTTGAATAAAGAATTAACGAAACCCATTATCTTTGATCCTTCAAAAGGGAAATCCAAAAAAGCTGGCTCAGATAATGAGTGGAAAACGTATCATGAAAAGTTTATTCATACAAATTCGACAAAAATATTGTCAGATTTATTGGGATTGTTGAAACTTCAACCCTTAGAATCTCAAATGAATAAAATCCCAGGTTTTTCTGAATTTTCTATTAAAAATACAATTGAAGATTCTGCTTTTGGTGAGTTTGTAAGTGAGCTTTTTACAAATATAGCGAATATAGGATTAAATTTATCGATTGATGTGCTCAAAAACGAACCCACGATAAAACCTGAAGATAAAAAAACATTGGAAGATCTCCAAAAAGAGGTCATTCAAAATGGAATTCATTATCCATTTAGATTTTTAGGTGCCTTTATTGAACATGTCACAGATATATTTGGAAATACAATTTGGAATGATTTACGCCTTGTGATGTTATTTATTGGTGCATGCATCATTAAAGGATTAGGTTACCTCTTTAAAGCTACGCATCTAGAAGATTTGTTGGTTGATTTTATTTTTAAAATGACAAAGCAATCTTTAAATAAAGCCATTGATGATTTTAAAACATCTAGTTCAGATGATAACATTCTTTATCAGTTATTAGAAATTTTTGAAGGTATTGAAAGCCATCATTTCCATCAAAAAACTGAAGAACCTTTGGTGGTAAATATTGGTTGACCTAAAGCTTTTATATAGTTCATATTAGTTATCTTTAAGTAAACGTTCAGTAGATAGCGTGAATTAAAATGCCGTCCTTTCAGGACTCAATGATTATTTTATATTTTTCCTAGGCCTCCGCTTCGCTCCGACCTAGGCTATGAAATGCCGGCCCGTTGGGCCTGAAGGGCTTTAACCTTAAGCTGATATTTAAAAATTTTAGACTAATATAATTTAGATTAATTTATTCTAAGAATATAACACTTCAGGCCCAACGGGCCGGCATTTCATAGCCTAGGTCGGAGCGAAGCGGAGGCCTAGGAAAAATATTAAATAATCATTGAGTCCTGAAAGGACGGCATTTTAAATCACACTACCGAACGTTTACATCTTTAAATACTTTTTCAACGATTGGATCAATTCCTTATATGGAAGAAAAAAATAAAAAATTTAAAATTGTTACCTTGGGATGTCGCACAAATCAATACGAATCTCAGGCTTTTCAAGATCAATTAAAACAACTTGGTTATACAGCTGCCCAAGACGGTGAACAAGCTGAAATTTGCATTGTTAACACTTGTACTGTGACCGAATCGGCTGACAGCAGTAGTCGACATTCAATACGTCAATTAGCTAAGGATAATCCTCATTCCAAATTACTTGTCACCGGGTGTTACGCTGAACGGAATCCCGATGCAATCAAAAGCATTGAAGGTGTCTCTCATGTGATTCCAAATGCAGAAAAAGAAAATCTTTTAGCCGCAATTTTTCCTGAAGAAAATTTACCTGAATTCACTATAAACCATTTTGATTCCCATACCCGTGCTTTTGTAAAAGTGCAAGATGGATGCAATTCCTTTTGTACTTATTGCATTATTCCTTATGTCAGGGGTCGATCTCATTCACGCACTGTTCCAGAAATTTTAAATGAAGTTCAAACATTAATCTCAAATGGATTTAAAGAAGTCGTTATTACAGGGATTAACGTAGGAGATTTTGATGGGGGAGTTGAAAAAGAGGAAACACCTGTCAGATTATCAGAACTGATACGATTAATCGATGCAGTTCCAGGACTTCAACGTTTACGGGTATCATCAATTGATCCAGATGAAGTGGATGACGATTTAGCAGACGCCATTTTAAATGGAAAAAACACCTGTCCTTCCATGCACATTGTTCTACAATCAGGTTCGAATGTCATTTTAAAACGGATGAATAGAAAATACACACGTCAAATGTTTTTTGAAACAGTCGATCGATTAAAAATGGCTAATCCAGATTTTACTTTTACAACAGATATTATTGTTGGCTTTCCAGGTGAAACAGACGGAGATTTTCAAGAAACACTCGAAGTCATGCGCGAAGTTAAATTTGCAAAAGTGCATATGTTTCCTTATAGTGATCGACCGAGAACTCGCTCGATGTTAATGCCTAATAAAGTTCCTCCTCAAGTAATCAAAGAAAGAAAACAAACAGTGCTGCATTTATCTGAAAAATTAGCATTTGAATTAAGAAATTCTTTTATCGGACGAAGAATGTGGGTGTTAACAGAAAGTATGGATTCAAATTTCCCAAATGAAATTACAGGCCATACACATAATTTTTTACCTGTACGTGTTCTTGGAGGTCATTTTGAGTCCAATCAACTCATTGAAGTTGATCTCATTGAAAATAGTGCACACGGGTTAATTGGACGACCTATTTAAAGGATAAATCATGAAAATTTCTACAGTTCAATCTTTAAGACCTTTTTCGCACACACCCGGAACTTCTTTAATCCTACCAGGGTCGTTTCATCAACTAGAAATTTTCCCCTGTTTAATTCGTGTTTATTCTTTAAGTCAGACATTCCCTGAATTGACTCAAGAAATTCATTTAGATTTAAAAGGTCCTATTCATGAATTCACGATTTGGTGTGATTTAGAAAACGGAAAAGTCACTGTCAGAGGAAAAAGTCAACAGGGTTGGTTTCGTTATCACCTTGTAAGCTCTAAAGTGGGAAATCACATTTTTTTAGTCCTTGATAGAGCTCCTATTGAGGGTGTAAGGGTAAAAATACGTTCTGTATGGCAATTATTACATCGTGGTGTTTTTGTTAATTTAATCTCGGAAAACAATGTTTTTGATGGTTATCAACCGCCTCAGTGTCTTGAAAAACTTTTTTTAGGAAACAATAAGGCACAAGATATAGATCTCATTAGACGAAGACTCGATTTAACAGAAATTTTTCCCTTATGGCATCGTTTAGGACAAATGATCCCTCAATTACCCGTTCGTAATAAAAATGATGATCACGGAATGTTTTCTTTGTTGAAACATTGCCAAGAGATTTTTTTTGAAAAAAAACCAGAAAAAGGAAAGCAAGAGTGGTTAAATCTTTTTCAAGCAGGGTTTGAAGGAATTTTTGTACCTCGTCTTGAAGATCATAGCCATCTGGGTTTCATAGAAGAATCTATTGCTTCCTTAAATGAAAATTCTCCTTTATATCTTCTCATTGAAGGATCATCATTAATTCGTCAGCTATTTCTTCAAGAAGAAAAGAATCAACTTTTCATTCTTCCTCATTTATTACCCGAATTGCATTGTGGTAGACTTTTAAACATCGATTTAAATGGATTGGGAAGAGTAAGTCTTGAATGGTCAAAAAAGACAATTCGTTGCTTAGCTTTGCATTCCGAAAAAGATCAAGAAATTGAAATCATTTTTCGTTCAAATGTACGTAGTTATCGTTTAAGAACAAGCAATAAAGATCCAGGTGAACGATTACCAACGAAGACTTCACTCATGTTAAAACAAAATTGCGATTATTTCTTTGATAATTTTATGTAATTCCTTAAGATCATCCTTCTAGAACTTTTAAATGCTAATGTTCGAATAGCACTACAGAATAGTCAGTCCGGCTCGTCCTGGCTACTCTGTGTTGCGATTCGATGTAGACTATTAAACAATTATATCAATGATGATCATATGGATTCTTTCTTCGAAATTAAAAATCACCAACCACACGCCATTTTAGGCTTACATCCTCATTTTGATTATTTTAAAGTCATTCGATTATGGAGACCTGGTGCTAATAAGGTTTTTTTTGAATTATTTGGAGAAATTGTTGAAGCACAAAAAATTCACGATGCAGGTTTATTTGAATATGTAGCCCCCCCTGAAACTACTTACCTTGACTATCGCGTCTATCATCAAAATGCACTATTAACTCATGATCCTTACGCATTTTGGCCAACATTTGGTGAAATGGACCAATATCTTTTTGCAAAAGGCGTTCACTATCAATTATATCAAGTGATGGGTGGACGGTTGACAAAAATGGATGGAGTCAAAGGTGCGAAATTTAGTTTATGGGCACCTAATGCAAAAAGTGTTTCTCTTGTGGGAGATTTTAATTTTTGGAATGGACTAATGAATCCCATGCGAAGCTTGGGATACTCAGGGATATGGGAAATATTTATTCCTGGATTGAAAGAAGGTGAAAAATATAAATTTGAGATACATACCCAACAAGGAAATATTCTACTAAAATCAGATCCATATGCATTAGCAGGAGAAATGAGACCATCGACGGCTTCGATTCTCTATGATTTAGAACGTTTCCATTGGAATGATGAAAACTGGCTAAAGCAAAGAGCCGATAGAGAGTCAAAATCGTTTCCGATGAGTGTTTATGAAGTGCATTTAGGTTCTTGGAAAAAAAACGGAGAATATTTTTTAAATTATCGCGAAATAGCCTACGCTTTATCCAATTACTGCATTGAAATGGGATTTAATTTTGTTGAACTTTTGCCCATCCAAGAACATCCTTTAGATGAGTCTTGGGGTTATCAAGTATCAGGATTTTATTCAGCGACAAGTCGATTTGGAACCCCGGAAGACTTTAGATTTTTCGTGAATCATATGCACCAACAAGGGATTGGAGTTATTTTAGATTGGGTACCGGGTCATTTTCCAACAGATTCTTTTTCTTTAGGGTGTTTTGATGGATCTGCTCTTTATGAACATGCAGATCCTCGACAAGGATTTCATCCTCATTGGCAAACACATATTTTTAATTTTGGCCGACATGAAGTCAGTAATTTTCTCATCGCAAATGCATTGTTTTGGTTAACAGAAATGCATGTAGATGGATTACGCGTAGATGCTGTAGCGTCCATGTTATATTTAGATTATGGACGAAAAGAAGGGGAATGGATTCCTAATATGTATGGAGGAAAAGAAAATCTCCATGCAATAGAATTTTTAAAGCATTTGAATTCCATTGTACATGAACGTCATCGAGGCGTATTGATGATCGCTGAGGAATCCACATCATTCTTAGGGGTGACGCATCCTGTTAAACAGGGTGGCCTTGGCTTTGATTTAAAGTGGAATATGGGATGGATGAATGATACATTGCGTTATTTTTCTATAGATCCTCTTTTTCGAAATCATCATCACGAGCATTTGACATTTGGATTAATTTATGCCTTTTCAGAAAGATTTATGTTAGTTCTTTCACATGACGAGGTTGTTCATGGAAAGAATA
Source organism: Parachlamydiaceae bacterium (assembly GCA_030679615.1). GTDB lineage: Bacteria > Chlamydiota > Chlamydiia > Chlamydiales > Parachlamydiaceae > JAUXSJ01. The sequence continues at coordinate 8,726 of JAUXSJ010000256.1, forward strand.
ATTTGATTAGCAAGATGCCAGGGGATTTATGGCAAAAATTTGCCAATGTGAGATTGTTAATTAGTTACATGATTTGTCAACCAGGTAAAAAGCTGCTTTTTATGGGTTGTGAAATTGGTCAGTGGGATGAATGGAACTGTAAAAGAGAAGTAGAGTGGTTTTTACTACATTTTCCATTGCACCGCGGAATTCAAAATATGGTTAAACAGGCGAATTAAATTTATTTAGCTCATCCAGCATTGTGGGAAAAAGATTTTAATTATGAAACTTTTCAGTGGATTGATTTTTCAGACACTCGAAATAACGTAATTTGTTATGTACGTCACGGGCATAAAGAAAAGCTTTTATGTGTGCATAACTTTACTCCGACTTATCATGCAGACTATTTCATTCGTTTTAGTCAATTGAATGAAGCAAAAGAAGTGTTTAATTCTGATGCTGAGCACTTTGGAGGATCAGGGAAAATGAATCATCATTCTGAAGTTGTTCGTAACTGGGAAGGGCATGTGGAAGGGCTGCGTATTGCGCTGGCTCCATTAGCGACGATGATCTTTGAGATTCATTGATGCTTCGGAAAAGGTAAGTTCTCAAAAAGTCATGGCAGCTCAGGACTGTTTTTAAAGAAGGTAGTCATGGCGTCCCGCCCTGATGCAGACCGGGACGGCCTGCTTACAAACTTAAGAAGTCTAATATTAAAAAATAAATAAAGAGTGTTAAAGATGAATTCTGATTGTATTAATCATAATAATTATTTTCTTTCAAATCAAACAATTGAATTTATAGATCAAAAAATGACAGCATTAAATGAGAAGATGCAACTAAAATTGAAAAATGAAGCTGTTAAGATTGAGGAGAACCAACAGTTTAATACATATCTTTCAAGAAGACATAAATCTGAAAATTCTTCTTTAACAAAAGTGAATGACATTTTTAAAAAAATAAAAGAAAACTCAATTAACAAAAATCAATTTGATCAATTAGACGTTTTTAAATTAGTGAAAAATTTTTTAAAACTCCAAAATGCGTTAGAAAAAAATTTCCATATTGATTGCTTACCAGTTATTAGAAAAATTTTTGAAGATAATGTGAATCAAAAAATAGAACTTTCATCAAAAATATCAAATTTTTTAATTCGTTCATTTTTAGATTTTGAATTTCTAATGGATTATGAGAAGGAATTAAATGATTTTCATCCAGAATGTTATGAAATACATGTTGAATTAGAAAAAGAATGGGAACAAAGTCAAGTTACTCATGCTCTGCCAAACAATTAGAAAATATATTTACCTCCTTCTAACAGTCTGAAGAAATATTAGAAGGTAGGTTTGTAAACATTATTTTTTAATCAAACAGAGAGTTTGTATTAAAAACTGTTAATCTTCGAATACGATAGCTATTCCTGAATACTGAAAAACATCACCCGAATTACCTCCAGCTATACCATCAAATAATGCAAAAGAACTTTCTTTTCTTGTTTCATTAATGATAATCACTGCATCGGCACCATAAATAGCAGCTTCTTGTTTAATTTTATTAATTTGTCCAGCGGGATCACGATCAGCCCAATAATTAATATTTTTAAGAAAAATGCGACCAATTTCTTTATATTTAAAAGTTATATCATTTTTATCATAATAAACTTTTATATCACTAATGGAAATGGTTTTTCGCTCGATTTGTAAGCTAGGAATATAGCTTGAAGAAATCATTGAGCAACTAGAAAATACAATTGATACTAAAAGAAACAATATTGTTTTTTTCATTTTTTTAATTGTTAACGCATAATAAAGTTTATTAAATTAGAACGTTGATAATTATTTATCATTTTAATATTTAAGACAATATGAAAATCGTTGTTAATTAATTTAAAGAAATTTTTATTTACCTAAAAATATGTTAATAATTTGACATTCTAAATTGAAATTTATAAAAATAAAAACCCTTTGAATGGCTCTAACGGGACAATTACATAAGTTATCATAAGTCCTTAAGTTTAAGAAGTTAGTTGTTTATAATAAAAACCCGTAATTCATTAAGCCTTAATGGATTATTTTGACTTCTGTAATTGTCCCTAATGAGCTCTATTTTTATTTATCGTATCTCCACAGTTCCTTCGCCTCTCGCAAACTCGCTCCTCAGTCTCTGCGGGTTGTAATGAGAGTTGTCCTATGGGCCAGAACATATTAATTTAAAAAAAAGCACACTTATAAAATTAATCATACATTGTATTCTTGTACTAGAGTCCGTAGAACGACTTTCATTACATCTCACAGAGTATGAGGAATGAGTTTGCGAGAGACGAAGGAACTGTGGAAATACGATAAAGAAGAAATAGAGCTCGTTAGAGTAATTCAAATGGTTTTTTAAATCTTAAATTTACCTGTATTCAATATGAATCTATAAAATTAGGTGCAAGGACA
>JAUXSJ010000257.1 GCA_030679615.1 Parachlamydiaceae bacterium
AAAAATTGCCAGCAATCTATTATATGACTCCATGTAACTTCATCTAGACAATTAATGATTAAATTTCGATAATTTTGAGGAAGATTTTCCTGATTTTTAAGATTGTCTAAGTATTCATATGTTTTTAAAAAATTGTTTTTCAATTCAGGCAACCACTCATTGATAGGAATATTAGATAGAGAAAACGAAGCAAAAGAAGCGGATGCTAAGGTTCCTAATACGCTGATTAAACTTGGATTTGTTAAAAATGCCGCATTAACAACCGATTCAATCAGCTTATCTTCATTTTTACTACCTGGAAAAAGTAAACCAAAAACCATGCCCCTCATTGAACCTGCACAGCCCGTCGCTTCGGAATTAAAAGTAATGGCATTTTTCCAATTGATCGGGTCATTTGTAAATTGACGCCATGTTCTTCGTGTTGAACATCCAAAACATCGTTCGTTTTTCTTTTGATTAATTTGATATTCCAAAGTTAAAGCATGTTTTTTTGCAATTTCCTGAATGATTTGATCAACTTTCATGTCATTTTTATAATTTAATGCGATCACTTCAGCTTGCATAAAATGTAAAATCGTATCATCAGATACAACCCAAGCTTGCTCACCTTTAGGACTTCGAAAATGAATATTTCGATAATGACCATAATTTTGCTGGATGATTTGCTGAATTAACTCAGATTTCCCACACAATTCCCAAGGGATAATTTTTTTATTTAAAAATTTAGGGTCTCGATGACCTGACCCGAAACCTAAAGTATCTCCGACTGCACCTAATGCTAAACATCCAAAAATTAATTGAGAAACCTGATCTAGTGTTTTAATTTGATTTTCAATTTCTTTTTTTTCATTTTTACTTAAAAAAGAAAAATGAACAAAGTTACATTTATTTAGTTCAAGCATGATTTCATCCTATATAAAATTAAAAATTTAGTTTAGTATAATCTTTTTTTAAAATAAAATCAATCAAATTAATTATTTACTGACTAAGCATTAATTAATATATATAATATCTTTATAAAAAACATATATTATCGATTCATAATAAAATCATATCAATTTACTTGAGAGTAAATATATGATTCATGGATTTGAAAACACTGAAAATTTTGAAAATATTATTAATGTCGATTTAGATAAAACTAATAACGAAATTAATAAAATTAATGTAATCTATAACAATAATATAATCATTGAAGAGCCTGTAAGAAAAATAAATTTTTACAGTGAATTACCTCAAGAAAAAAATAATATTCAAGATTATGTTCAATTAGATCGCAAACTTGATCACTTAACTGATCAACAAAAAGAAAAAATACTCGACGATTGTATCGGAGCTTATAAAGAATCCATTCAATGCTTTGAACAAGCAATTATTAATGTATGTAATCATCATCCAGATGCAAAATCTTTTGCTGATGAATTGTGTAACAGGTTATATACGTTTATGAAAGCCTATCATGAAATTTTAATTGAAACCAATCAAGAACTGACACCATTTCAAAAAGAAATAATGACTCGTCTTCATGCTCTTTCTGAATTTGCAACAGATGGAACTGGCACGGGAAGCGTTGGATTTAATCCATTAGCAGTGGAAAAGGTATTAGAAAATGGAACATTTCGTGAAAAAATGATGCTGATTTACACAGGGATTTATTTTTTGCAACGAATTGATTTTAATGAAGAAATGGTTAAGAAAGTTAATCAAATTCTACCCAATGATTTTCAATTGAACACCGAAGTGATAGCCAAAGATCGAGAACAAGGAAAAGGCTTTATAGTAAAAAATCAAAATGTATTAGATTTTCGGAATAATGATGGACGATTATTGAAAGATTCATCAGAACCACAAGAAGATAGACTCCATATAAAGGATGTCGAAAATTTAACCGTTCGTGAAATGAGAGCCATGTTACAAGATTATGTCTCTCCAAAAGATTTTAATGAATTAAAATACGCAAACCAGTCTAAATTTTCTAACAAAAAAGTAAGTTGGATTAGAGGTAAAGATTTATTTAAATTAAATCCAGAATCAGATTTTGTTAAAAAAGCTATTGCACTTGGATCTATCCCTTTACTTACTGGTCCATCTGGAACTGCAGATGAATATTTGCAGGCTTGCGATTATTTCAACATGCAAAATTTTAAAGACAAGGCTTTAGTGGCTTTAGTAGGCTGGATGGGTAGCGGGGGAGACCACTCTGTCCACGAAATCCGTGTAGCAGCCTCATGGCATGGAATAGAATATCCAGAAGGACCAAAAGCCTTCGAAAATTTTTATTCTAAAGATTTAATGCAGCAAATTGAAAATGAGATGTTAAAATCCAATTATCATCTTCCATCATTCTATCTATCTTTTGAATTTCAAAACGAAATGGCTAAACAGTTTCAATAAATTATATTCCATCAATTAAAACTTCAAAATTATTAATTTTAAAATTCTCGTTTAGAAAGAACGATTTATAATATCTTTAAAAATATTTAATAAGAAGACTGCATAGTTTTATTAATATTATACTATATACTAAAATCAGGTAGTTCATATGCCGTCAAATAATAGCTTTAATTATTCTGATCCTTCAATTAAAAATCTTTCAAATTTAGATTTCAACACTGTTGAATTAAAGAATGATAAAACAATTGTCTTAAAAAAAACTTATATTGGACATGTTTATCAAATTTTGACAGGAAAAAGCTTACTTGGTCATCAAATAGATACAAAAATGATTAAATCTTCATTAGAACAAGCTTTTAAAAATTTACAAAATCCATTTATTGATAAAATTACCAATTCAAATAAAGAAGAAGTTTTTGAGCAAATCAAACATGAGTTTACTCACTATAAAAAATTATATGAAAAAATTTTAGGATGTTCAGCTGAAAATAAGCAGCTGCTGGAAAGTTTAGAAAAAGAATTGATTTTAACTTTAAAATTAGCGCCAATTATTAACGAATTTTTAAGTATAAATCAGTCTTTAATACCAGAATATAAGAATAAGCTTGATGATTTTGAAACAACTTTAACAAATCAACAAAAAATTGTTGGTCTACTTCCTCAAGATTTTATCACAAATCTAAAAATTTCTAATTCTGAAGATTTTATATCACCTTTAACAATTCAAGAAGAAGCGTTTATAAGAAATTATTTAAATCATTCTCCGGAATATATTAAACAAAAAGCTCACTTTGAAATGATTCAAAAGGGGACTGAAGATTTTATAAAACAAACGGCTAATTCTGAAAAACTACAATCGATTAATCTTAATGGTGAGGAATTCAACTATTATGATCTTGATAAACAAGAATATAAATTTATAGGTTTTGCAGGAGATTTTCAACAAACAATTAATGATTATCAAGGATTTATTCAGGGTAAATGGCCATTCTTATGTTCATCGATCATTAATGAATCTCAGGCATATTTTTCCGAAAGTCGAACAACTATTTTTCAAATTTTTTCTGTTTCACCAGAAGCGATCGTACATACCTCCCCCATAGATCTTGTTTCTCCTTGGTCACAACTAGAGGAACAACCTAAATGGTACGCAATGGCGCAAAGGACTTTGGTTCTTACTGACTTCACTCATCGTACGTTAGAACGTTTAAAA
>JAUXSJ010000258.1 GCA_030679615.1 Parachlamydiaceae bacterium
CTTTAAAATTGCTTATGAAAATATGCGTAAAGCAATTTCAAGTTATAAAAAAGAAATTAAGCATCAAAAATTAGAAGATATTCAAAATAAAATCAATGAAATTAATAGTAATGCAAAGTTAACTGATAATGAAAAAATAAAAAAAGTTAATACTCAAATTGAACTTCATAATAAAATCAAACTTGAATTAGAAGAAAAAGAAAAACAAGTTGTAGAATATAATAAGCGATTAATGGAATTGAAACAGACTGCTGTTGAAAAAGGATGGGAAGATTTCTCACGTCAAGTTTCTTTAAAAGGAAGCTATCAAAAATATGAGGGAGCTTTGCAGGCTTTCAGTGAGGCTATTAAAGAGTTTGACTTAACTTTACTAAGTAATAAACATCGAGAATTATTAGAATCTTTCTTGGGTGTTTCAGTACAAGAATTGCAAGCTCGTTTAGAAAAAGATCCTATAGCTTTTAAAAAAGAAATGTTGAGTTTCTTTGGTGGTAGTGATGCTGACTTGTTGATGTTCATTAGACGTCAAAACAAGATAGAAGAACTAACTAATCCACCTGCTCAACCTTAATTGAGTTGAAAAAATTTGATTTAGCAACCGCGTTTGACTGAATAGTCCAATGCGGTTCTTTTTTTTATGAAAGATTTTTACGCCACTACCGTGGCTGTTTTTTATTTACATTTGTACCCCACTTTCTGTGCAAGCACCTTCACGCGGGGCTAGTCGCTTAAGGCCACTACCGTGGCAAAGACGAAATGCATTGAGTTGATAATGATTTTTTTTCCGACCACGGTAGAGTAGATGTTTTCATTGGTCTATCAAGGCAATGAAAAAACATCATTTTGGATTAAATGCATTTTGGTTTGCCACGGTAGAGGCTTTAAGAAACTAGCCCCGCGTGAAGGTGTTTACAACGAACGTGGGGTGCAAATGCTTGAAAAATCAATTCTCTAATGTTAAAAATTATCCTTTTTAAATACATATATTTTCAAAAGGGAAAATGGCTCACTCTCATAAATCACATTATTTTCATTTAATTTGGCCTACCAAAAATCGTACAAAATGGATCAGTCCTGATATGCAATCCCGTCTTTATCCTTATATGGGCGGTATAATTAGAAATCACAATGGATCATTATTAGAAATTGGGGGAATCGAGGATAACGTACACCTTTTAATCTGTTTAAAAAATCTTGATAATTACTCCTACTTACTTAGAGATATTAAGGCGCATTCGACACTTTGGATTCACAAAAATTTCCCTGACTTAAAAGAATTTGAGTGGCAAGAAGGGTTCAGTTCATTTTCTTTGCATTTTTCATTAATAGATACTGTCAAAAACTACATCCGCAATCAGGAAAAGCATCATAAAACGGTAACTTTTGAAGAAGAGTATTTAAAATTTTTAGATGGTCAAAATATTCAATATGATAAAAGATTTGTCTTTGGATGATGCAAACCAATATTAACTAAAGGCACTCTATGAAAATAAGATCTCTTTTTTTTGGATTATTGATTTTTTGTCTAAATGATTTCCAAAATGCACAAGCTCAAGAAATCGAATCCGAATCTAAAATCAAATCCCAAGTCATTTCACGTCTCCAGAGATGGCCAAAAGATTTTAATGAAAAAAATATTTCAGGTGTCTGTGATATCTTTTCAGCAGATTTAAACGCTAGTTATCCTGGAAGACCGGATAAAAACTATAACGACATGTGTCGTCAGCTAACAACGGTATTAATGGATAACAATAAACAATATCGATATGAAGATCCCAAAATTGAGCAAATTATTGTCGATAAGGATTTAGCCATTGTTCGAGTACGATGGATTCTAGTGAAAAATATAAAAGGTCAATCAGGCACGGAATTTATTAAAGAAAAAGGAATTGATGTTTTAAAGAGACAAGCAGATGGTCAGTGGAAAATTATTATTTCTCATGCGTATCCAGAAGTTGAAATAAAAAAACAATCCTTAATTTAAAACAGTAATGTCATCAATTTTAGCAAACCTCTTACGTCACTACCGTGGCTGATGGAATCAGTATCCATCAGCCACCGTAGGTGACGTAAGAGGTTTGCCTAAGTTATGAAACTGCCCTCCACGGTGCTGCTTATTTAATTTTTGACTGTTCGAGAAAGAAATAAGCTAGTGTTTTTTATAAGTGATAACGAATGAAATTTTCTCTTTCTTGACACGATTAAAATGATTGGCTATCTTGGGCCTTTTACAATTTAAATTTTATGTATCAAAGGGGTAGATAGGAATAACTATGAAAATTAAACTTTTAGTGTTTTGTCTCTGGATGATGAAAAATTTTTCTTTTTGCAGCATCTTTGTGAAGCTTTTTTCTTATTTTTCTGGAAACTTAAGATATTTAGCAAACCGTCTTCCTATGTCTGATAAACGATTTCCTTCCTTTCTTGTTGCAATCAATTTATTAGAAGAGAAAAACACAAAAGTGTTAATTGAGACTGGGACAGCAAGAGATGGCGATGCAAATTTTTTTGGAGATGGTGGTTCCACAATTATATTTGGAGATTGGGCTAAACAAAATAAAGGTAAATTCTATTCTGTAGATATCGATCCTGAAGCTGTAACCAATGCTCAAAAAGCAACTAAAGTATATGGAAATAATGTCGATGTTGTTTGCGCAAATGCCATTGAATTTTTAGCTAATTTCAATCAACCTATCGATTTTCTTTATCTTGATAGTTTTGATTTTGAATACGAACGTCCTTGGCTTTCTCAAGAACATCATTTATTTGAAATTGAAGCTGCTTTGCCTAAATTACATAAAAATAGCATTGTAATGATTGATGATTGCGGTTTAGCTTTTGGTGGGAAAGGAAAACTGGTCGTTGCGAAGTTACTTGAAAAAGGTTGGAAGAAAGTTTTTGATGGATATCAAGTGATTTTAGCTCGATAAAGAATTTCAATGTATCAATAATAAAAACAAGGATTTGTTAAATGAATAAAAGACATTATTTATTTACGATTTTGTTTTTATTATTATCTAATTTATTGGCTGAACCTAAGGATTTAACAGTCGTAAATAAAAAAATTGTCGTTAATGGACAAGAAGCAAATATTTTAGCCCTTACTCAGTCCAATGGAACCTTTGGGATTAGATTCAAAAAGGGACAGAATTTTGATGTTATACTTAAGAATACGCTGAATATTCCCACCTCGATTCATTGGCACGGTTTAATCCTTCCAAATCAGCAAGATGGTGTCGCTTTTGTTACTCAATTTCCATTATATCCTAACGATTCTTATCATTATCGTTTTCCTCTGGTTCAATCCGGGACTTATTGGATGCATTCACATTTTTGCTTGCAAGAACAGCAATTATTAAGCGCTCCGCTTATTATAGAAAGCCCTGAAGACGATCAAATTGTAGATCAAGAAGCGATTCTTTTTTTATCCGATTTTTCCTTTACACAACCTTCCGAAATATTTCGAAATCTAAGATGCAAATCTCATTCCAAAAAAGAGATGTCAGATAACAATCATCCGGATCTAGTTGATGTCAATTATGATGCCTTTTTAATTAATCTGAAAACTATCAATCAACCAGATTTTTTAAAAGTTGCTTCAGGAGAAAAAATCAGATTACGGATCATCAATGCGGCAAGTTCTACAAATTTCTTCATTGATTTAGGGGCGTTAGTAGGAGAATTAATTGCCGTAGATGGAAATCGAATTCAATCTTTTTTCAGTTCTCAGTTTGAAATTAGTGTCGCGCAGAGGTTGGATATCGTTGTAACGATTCCTAATTCAGGTGATATATTTCCTATTATTGCTATTGGAGAAGGAACTGAAATGCAAGCTGGGTACATTTTAGCAACTAACAAAATCACTGAATTCTCAAATGTATTTAAAAAACTGACTCAGAAGTCTGGTTCATTAAACAATCGTCAAGAAATGCATTTTAAAGCCTTGTTTCCACTATTGAAAAAAACTGTCGATAATGATGTGAAATTAGAGCTCGGTGGGAATATGTCTAAATATATATGGACAATTAATGGTCAAACCTGGCCAGAGGTGACTCCAATCATTGTAGAAGAGGGTCAACGGGTCCAAATCACATTTAAAAATACGACATCCATGTCGCATCCGATGCATTTACATGGCCATGTTTTTCAAGTGAAAGCGATTAATGATCAATTAATTGATGGAGCTATGAGGGACACTGTTTTAGTCTCTCCAAATTCTTCAGTGACCATTCAGTTTGATGCAAACAATCCTGGAGTATGGCCATTACATTGTCATCTGTTATACCATTTGGAAGCAGGAATGTTAACTGTTGTTAAGTATAAAAATTTTCAGCAACCACTTTAAATTAATTAAACAAGTGAAATATCTGAAAACCAATATCCACTTTTCAATACCTGTTCTCCATGTTTGATTTGGAGAGGGTATTTAAATAAAGGTCCATTGGTTACAAAAGTATGATACTCACCAGCTTCACCGCATAAATCGATTCCATATGTTTTAAAATCCTTAAAAATTGCAATATTTAAAGCTTTTCCTAGGAAGGTGGGAGGGAGAATACCTTCTTTTACAGCAATAATTTCTGCTTGAAAATCATTTTCCGTGAGTTCTTTTAATATCACTTCTCTCTGATTTTGCCATAAAGGCAGTAAGGGTTGAATATGATTTTTTTCACATACGCTGTGAACCCATTGATAATGAGCTTCTATATCAATGTCTCCAAAAATACCAGTCTGTACTCCCAGTTCATTTAATGTTTTTAATTCATTTAAGAAACGATCGGTATAGGAATCCCAAGAAGCAGAACAAAAACGAATGGGGATTCCAAGAGCTTTTGCCTGAGCTTCTAAAACACTTTTATGAATACCGTGAGATCGAGATCTGTCGCCAGTTTCAATCATCATCGTCAGGAGATAGGAGGGTTTTATTCCAGATTGAATAGCCTTATACAATGCAAGAGCAGAATCTTTTCCACCACTCCAAGAACAAAAGGATTTTTTAGTTTGATTAGTCATTTTAAATATATGTATTAATTAATTGTTAAAGCATTGCAGTAGTGACGTATAAAATTACAGGAATAGACAGGAATACTCATCAGGCTAATGTCATCAATTTAAGATAATTTTCATTGGAATGTGATTGAAATTAGCTTAGCCTCTTGCGTATACCTGTCTATCCTGTAATTTTTGCGTTATTAATCGCCGCGTAAGTTTAAAGAATCGTTCCTTTAAACTCTATAAAATACATTTCTTCTATAGAAACATATAGGCAATCAATGAACATCCAAAAGTAAAAGCAACGGGTCCTTTCAATGGCTTAAAATCTACTAATCGATTTGCGATGTTTAAAAACGTTAAAACGATCAATCCTGGATAACATATTTGTAAAATGGGCCACAAAAATGAGGAAATCCCGTTAAAATCTAACATAGAAATAAAAAACGTTAGAATTAATGAAAGGATTAAAGTCGTCTGATAACTGAGTTTATAACGCAAAATTTCTTTTTGAAAAAAAACCGTAAAAGCAGAAATAAGAGCAATGGCTGTCGTTAAGCAAGCTAAGGCGATTGC
>JAUXSJ010000262.1 GCA_030679615.1 Parachlamydiaceae bacterium
GTGGATTCCACTCTAAAGATGGTCTTACTATCCCTTTTAATAAAACATCCTGTCCATGATTAGTTACAATTCTATCTCCTACAACTGATAAAACAATTGGGTCAGTTGTTCCAGGGTAGGTAGCAGGTGTTGCAAGGGGAGTGTTTGGAAAAGGACCTGTACCCTGCCCACTTGATCCAGTAGGTGTGACGATTGAATTTACTGTTAATTGATATGTATTATATCCAGTGCCTGTATATGAAAGGTTAATTCCATCTAAATAATATCCTTGAGTACCTGCTGAATAACTACTCCATTCTACTGAACCTCCTCCAGGACTTGTTAATGTAATAGTTCCGTAATAATTAGGTGGGTCATTAGTATCAAAAACATTCCAGCTACTCCAATTATTTGCATTTAATAACGTCCAAGGGACATTTCCCCAAGCTCCATAGTCAATGGTAATTGTTGGTTGATTAGCTCCATTAGCAGATAACTGAAGTTGTAATCTTGGGTTACTACCAGTTCCCATGTAATTATAAAGCTTTGCAGTTGCTGAGATTGTTGAAAAACTAGAAAATAAAATCAAAAATGTAAAAAAAAATAAATATATTTTTTTCATTAAAACCACCTTTTTAAAAAATATTGAACCTGTGTAAATTCTTTTTTTAATAAAATGAATTTAATAATGCAATGTTTAACTGATGAATAGAAAAAATATCGATTAAATACAGTATTTTGATTTAGGTAAAAAAAATTTAAATGATTTTAAGAAAATGAATATTTCTAATATTAGGTAAGTTACGATCGATCAATCCTGAGAGATTTGACGCGTAAAATGTATCATTTCAAATTTAATCGACTATGTTATTGATCAAATTTAAAATTTCATTATTGAAGCAAAAAATGATCATATTCAAGAAATAAAAAGACCCTTCTTATGTAAACCTAAAGAAGGGTCTAAAAATTTGAGTTAAATAAAATTATATGAGTTTGAAATTAATGGTATCATTTTCATAGGTTACTAGAACTTTCTTATTATCTTTTTCGTAGGCTTTTTGATTAGGTTCATAAGTCACATAAATATCTGTATTCGTGCATCCTTTTTTTGCATTGTAAATAAATTCACTAACAATTTTATTGCTTCTGTATACGGAGAGAGATAAAGCGGTCATTCCATAAAAAGAAGAATAATTGCGCGAATATAATTCTGAATAATGTTTAGTATGTGAATGTACATGATTCTTTTTAGTTGAGTAATAATTGTTGTAATTTGAAAAATAAGTCATTTGGTCAAAGTGAGCGCCCTTATTAATTAATTTTAATGCCCTATCAGTTTTGTTTTCATTAATTGCTTTTATTAATTTAATTGATAAATTTTTTCTTTTTTTGTCTGATATTATATCAGACATTTTTGTTTGGTTTAAATTGATTCGATGATGATTTTGTTGTATGAATGTTCCATAGTTGAGGGTTTTAAATTCTTTAATTTCAACATCTGTAATGCCTAGTTGATTAAAATGATTTTTAAAACTATTTTTGTCTACAGTGAAAAATTTGTCATTAATTGCAATTTCCATAGATTTGTCAAATAGACGAGCAAAAAATTTAGAAATAAAGTTATTATAAACGCTTATCTCACTTCCAATTGTTTTTTTTATTGAAGAATTATCTCCATAAATAACGTAAAGATCACCATTGTGTTTTGTCGTTAAAACACTATGATTTTCATTACGTGAATAATTATTTGATGAATTTACAATTGTTGTCATATTATTTTTCCTTGTTTTTTATTAATAAAAATGAGAGTAAGTAATATTTTAAAACAATTTTGTTAATTTAAATTAAAGAATATATTAATATTAGAACAATAGGAGGAAAGTTTTTTATCAATTTTAAAGCGATTGAATTTAAATAATAACTCTATCAGAAAACTTAATGTGTTGAATAAGAACTAAGAAAGTCAAATAGCAATTTTATGAGATTTTTCTAAAACTTTAAAAGATCTAGTTTTATTTTTTCATTTTTAGTCGTTCAAGCAATTTCTGTTTTTTTGTGTTATAATTAATTGATTAAACAAAAAAAAAGCCTTTTCAATTAAATGAAAAGGCTTTTTTTTTACTCAGCTTCGACTAACAATTGTTTTGAAGAGAGCTTTTTTTATAGCTTACAGTTACAGGGGTTGATAAATTACCAATTGGATCAACTCCAATCACTGTATAAGAATTTTTTAATGATTTCGTTTTGTCTTGAATTTTAAATGTTCCGTTTTTATTAGGTTTTCTAACTACCCCAACAAATTCTTTTAGCTCTTGGTCTCTAAAAACAAGATAATAAAGAGGAACTTCACCTATCTTAAGTGGTTCCGGTGCTTTCCATGTGATTGTATTGATGACATTACCGTGGTGGGTAATTGATTTTCTAAGTCTTACATCCGCTGGAGGTGAGACTATAACACAATTACAATCTGATTCTATAATTTCAGATCCAACGTTGATTGTTCGGCTTGTTGTAACAAGTCGAGCCCCAATCCTTGTCGTTAACTGAACTACGTACACACCAGGATTTAGAAAATTATGTACAACTCTTGGTGAGCTTTCTGTTACTGATGACGCATCACCAAAATTCCAATCAAATAGACCTAAACGTCCAAATTTTGAACCATTAAAGCTAACAGTTGTTCCCACAATACCTGCCCTTTTTTCAAAGGATACAAAGTTATTATGAATGCCAGCTATTAAAGTACCAGGATTTTGTACAAGATCATTATGAACATTTATTCCCCCATATATAGCAGTTCCATCCCAATCACCTATTAAAACTGGAAATTGAGGATTTCCAGGTTCTACCCACCAAGCAAAAGCACTATAATGAACATGATTTGTATTAACGTAATGCAAAATATTTGCGTAAATAGGAAAATAATTAACTGGATAAAAGGGAGCTGTATGGGTTCCAAATTCTGTAAATATTAAAGGAAAATTCCCTATAATTCCTTGATAATTTTGGTCAAAAGTTCCTCCAGGACCAGTATAGCCTGGTTGTCCTTTTAGATTATATGGATGAGAACAATAAACAATATTAGTTCCAGTTACGCAAAATGATGGACTTACAAAACTTAAATCGTATGCATAATCCAATCCACCCACGATACATATATTTTGAGCCCCTGTTCCTCTTACAGCATCGTATAATTGTTGGTAACCAGCAAATACTCCATCTCCATTTAACCAGACATTTGTTGTAATGTTATAAGGTTCGTTAAATAATTCGAATAAAACTGTCCCAAAATCTTGATAATCTGTAGCAACTTCTTGCCAAAAAGTAATAGAATCTTGATTTGCCATAGGAGATTGATAACCAGCGTTAGTCCAATGAAGATCTAATATCACTGCCATTCCAAGCTGAGTTGCATAATAAACAATCGCATTAATAATTTGCTTATAAGAACCAGTTACAGTAGCGGGTTCCGAGTCAAACCAATATCCTTGATATAAATCTAAGCGAATCACGTTTGATCTTGCTGTAGTCCCATTTGATTCCCAATTGGCAATATTGGATAAATCTTGAGTCGAAAAGTATTGACCTTGTGGATTCCACTCTAAAGATGGTCTTACTATCCCTTTTAATAAAACATCCTGTCCATGATTAGTTACAATTCTATCTCCAACAACTGATAATACAATTGGGTCAGTTGTTCCAGGGTAGACAGCAGGTGTTGCAAGGGGAGTATTTGGAAAAGGTCCTATACCCTGCCCACTTGATCCAGTTGGTCTAACAATTGAACTCACTGTTAATTGATAACCGCCGTATGCACCTCCATTATCTAAAGTAATTCCTTCTAAATAATATCCCTGAGTTCCTGGTGAATAGCCATTCCACCAAAGTAAAACTCCATCGCTTTTTAAATTAATAGTTCCGTAATAATTAGGTGGGTCATTAGTATCAAAAACATTCCAGCTACTCCAATTGTTTGAAGAATTTAAACTATAAGGGACAGGTCCCTGAGCTCCATAGTCAATGGTAAGCGTTGGCGAGTTAGTTCCATTAGCAGATAACACAAGTTGTAGTCTTGGATCACTTCCTGTTCCCATATTATTATCAACATATTGTGTTTGAGCCGCTAATAATATTGTGCAATTAGAAAATAAAATTAAGAATGCAAAAATGAATAAATATGTTTTTTTCATTAAAAATACCTTTCTAAAAAAAAATTTGAACCTCTAAGTTTCTATTTTTTTATAAAATGAATTAAATAAAAATGCAAATGTTTAACTGATTAAAAATAAAAAATATCATAAAAAAAGCATCATAAAATTAAACGTGCGGATGAAAAATTCGAATAGATTAAATTTATATTTATACATCAGTTTGATTTGATTCTGT
>JAUXSJ010000263.1 GCA_030679615.1 Parachlamydiaceae bacterium
GTTCGGATACTCACTTTTACAGTTATCAATGGTTTTTTATGAACCAATTCAAGTATTTGAATAATGTCATAATTATGCGTTTGATCGAGTCGAAAACAGCACCAAAAGCGAAGGCAGGGCCTTCGCACTCCAAAGAATATTTTGAATGGTTAATACTTATTTTATTACTTTTGCGTAAGAATAGTATTTTAAGGAAATATTGCCAAAATACAACTTAGTTGTTAAACTTTCCAATTATCCATTTTTTAAGGAACACCCCTATGTCAGAAAACTTATCGATTGGTATCGTCGGTTTACCGAATGTTGGAAAATCAACACTTTTTAATGCTTTAGGTGGAAAAGCTACCGCATCGAATTATCCTTTTTGCACAATCGATCCCAATGTTGCCATTGTTGAAGTTTATGATCCTCGACTAGAGATCCTCTCCTCTCTTTCAAAAAGTAAAAAGCTTATTTATGCTAATATGCAATTTGTTGACATTGCGGGATTAGTCGCTGGAGCTTCTACGGGTGAAGGGCTAGGGAACAAATTTTTATCCAATATTCGTGAAACTGATGCGATTGTTCATGTTGTCCGTTGCTTCGAATCTTCTGACATTATTCATGTTGCTGGAAAAGTCGACCCAATCGCAGACATTGAAATCATCAATCTAGAATTGCGTTTAGCTGATTTACAAATGGTCGAAAATATTATTGCTAAACTTGAAAAACAAGTGAAAGGTAAAAAAGAACTTCAAGCGACGATTGATTGCCTAAAAAGAGCTCAACAACACTTAGATCAAAACCAACCTGTTCGAACATTAGATCTCAATGTCGAAGAAAAAGAACTTATCCGACCTTATCCTTTCCTCTCCGCTAAAAAAGTTCTTTATGTTGCCAATGTTTCTGAAGATGATTTGCCTGAAATGGACAATGAGCATGTACGCAAAGTCAAAGCATATGCTGAAGCAGAAGGAAATTCTGTTATTCCTATTTGCGCAAAACTAGAAGAAGAGATAGCTCAACTTCCTCAAACTGAACGAAAGGAATTTCTTGAAAGTCTAGGCCTTAAAGAATCTGGATTAGATCGACTCATTCGATCTTCTTTTCAATTATTAGGTTTAATCACTTACCTAACAACGGGTGAAATAGAAACTCGCGCATGGACAATCATTGAAGGTACGCTTGCCCCTGAAGCAGCAGGGAAAATTCATACCGATCTTCAAAAAGGTTTTATCCGAGCTGAAGTTATTGCCTATAATGACTTTGTGGCTCATCAAGGAAGAGCTGGAGCAAAGGAAGCTGGTAAAGTTCGTGCGGAAGGTAAAGATTATTTAGTTAAAGATGGCGATGTCATTTTATTTTTACACAATTAAAGGGAGTTTTGCGTGAGTTCTGAAGCCCAACTTTTTATTACATGCGCTCCTACTCTTGAACCTCTTCTTTGTGAAGAATTAAAGGCCATGGGAATACCAGATACTCACGTGGGATTTCGCGGAGTTTATGTCGAAAAATGGAATTGGAATACCATTTATCAAATCAATTACGCTTCAAGATTAGCAACTCGTGTTTTATTGCCATTAAGTCGATTCCGCTGCTTTGATCAAAAATCTCTTTACAGACATACGTCAGAATTAGATTGGTCACCCATATTTAAAGAAGGTCTCACTTTCGCCATTGATGCAAATGTGCATCACCGTGAATTGAGAAACAGTCTTTTTGCCGCACAAGTGATGAAAGATGCGATTTGCGATCAATTGCGTAATAAAACCGGCCGCCGTCCTTCTGTGCAAACTCAAAATCCTGATATTCAACTGAATTTATTTATTCAACAACAAACCGCGGTCATCAGTTTTGATACATCAGGCGAAGCTTTGCATAAACGAGGTTATCGTCAAGAGAGTGTCGAAGCTCCTATTAAAGAAACTCTAGCAGCAGCATTATTACACCTTGCTAAATATCAAGCAGATGATGTTTTGTTCGATCCTTGTTGTGGGTCTGGTACGATTTTGATTGAAGCTGCACTGATGGCGACCAAAACTCCTCCTGGTTTTCTTAGACGTCAATGGGGTTTTATGCATCATCCTCGTTTTAATACTATAGAATGGCTTCAAGTCAAAAATGCGATTGATGCCGATCGTATCCCTTTGCAAAAGAATCGGATTTCCGGAATCGATATCAGTCGTAATTCCGTGCGTGCAACTAAAATCAATTTAAAAGCAGCTGGATTTCATCATCTCATTCCTATTGAAATATCTGATTTTAGAGAATATCGTTGTTTACCTACACCAAATTTAATTGTCACTAATCCACCTCATGGAGGTCGATTGGACGATGAAGAACAATTGCGGCCTTTATACCGCGCTTTGGGTCAATTTATGAAGGAAAGCTGTTCTAAACCTGGAAGAGGGTATATTTTTACAGGCAACCTTGAACTTGCAAAAGAAGTAGGACTTGCAGCAAATAGACGTTATGAATTAAGTAATGGTGGAATTGATTCACGTTTACTCGAATATAACTTTGAACCTGTATGATCAAATACTTTTTGTTAGCTTTTAGTTTCTGGGTAAATTTAGCTTTAGCTATTGAACCCATAGATTTAAAGCTTAAAACATTATACAACAGACTTGACCCCACCTCTATTTCTCAACATTTAGCCTATTACGAACTTTACCAACCTCATCCAATCGCTGAAAAAGCTTTGCAAGATGCATGGAATTTGCTTGCTAATTCTTCTTCTCAAATGGATGGCTTTTCGCAAGTTCCTTTTACATTAGCTGGTATCCAATCACTTACATCTTTAGTCAACAAGCCAGTGGATCAAAAGCCCTTAATTTTAGATGACAATACTTTGCAGGCCTTCATTCGACTTTCAGAAAAATTACCTCATACTCAGCTTTTAGGACATTCTGTTTGGAGAGAAGAAGAAGTATTAAATTTACCTTTAGACCAAATTGATTTAGCTAGAGGATTACTTATTTCACAATATGGTGAAAACCGACAGCTCATTCGGTCTTACGAAGCATTAATGGACTTAATGGCCGTGCAAATTCTAGCACGATTACCAAAAAAAGCAACGCAGGAAGAAAAAATCCATCAAATTAATTTCTTAATATTTGAAGAAATGGGATTTCGATTTCCTCCTGAAGCTGTCTCAATCAAAGATATTGATCAATATTCATTTTTACCTTCCGTCATTGATTCACATCGAGGTGTTTGTTTAGGGGTATCTATTTTATATTTATGTTTAGCTCAAAGGCTTCAACTTCCGTTGGAAATGATTACTCCTCCTGGTCATATCTATGTTCGTTTTCGTGACGGAGATAAAATAATTAACATTGAAACAACTGCGAGAGGAATTCATTTAGATTCGAGACATTATCTGGACGTCGGTACTTGTGAATTACAACAAAGAACAATTTTAGAAGTGATTGGTATGACCTATTTCAATCAAGCTTCAGTCTATTGGCAAAAAGGAAACTATCAAGAAGTTGTAAAAGCCTACGAAAAAGCTAAGCCTTATATGAAAGACGATCCGCTTTTAAAAGAATTATTAGGTTATGCACTTTTAATTACAGAAAAAAAAGACGAAGGTGAATTTCTATTAAATCAAATTAAAGATCATTCCCCATCGTATTTAATCGTGAAAAACACCATGTGTGAAGATTATTTTGCAAATAAGGTAGATGCTGAAGGTTTAAAAGTCCTTTTTTTAAGAGCAGATAATGATCGCAAATCAATATTAAAGAAAAAAGAATCGGTTGAAGCAACCTTAAAACGATGCCCTTGTTTTAGAGCAGGAATTCAACAATTAGCGATGATATGGATTCAACTTCATCGCACAGGAGAGTGCATTGAGACTCTAAATCGTTTTCTTGAATTAGATCAAACAGATCCTGAAGTTCATTTTTATTTAGCGATATTGTATGCGCAAAGACGTCATTACCCCAAGGCATGGCATCATTTAATGGAAACAGAAAAAATTGTGAAAGCTAAGAATTATGAGCCACGAGTGTTGAAGGATTTGCGACGAGAATTAGTCATGGAGTGTCCAGCGCCGATGGAAAATGTTTAAAATTATAAATTTTCAAATGAATGCATAGATGTTTAAAAATATTTTTATTGTTCTTTACCTCCATGAAAGGCTATAAATTTAGTGAATTTTTATTAGACTAAATCATGACATTAATTTAAGCCCTATGGCAGTCTTTCAGACTGCAATTTTTGTTTTATCTAACCCAGGGCGATGCCTGGGCTGTTGCAATTCAAGCCTTTCAGGCT
>JAUXSJ010000274.1 GCA_030679615.1 Parachlamydiaceae bacterium
TTTGTTCTAGAGTCCGTAGGACGACTCCCATTACAGCCCACAGTGACGAAGGAACTGTGGGAATACGAAAAAAAAAGACATAGAGCTCGTCAGAGCGATTCAAAAGCTATTCAGAATCAATCATACGACTCGATAATTACAAAATCATTAAATGTAAAGTATTTTTTGTCCTGATACGTATGGCTGCCTGCCTATCCTGTTGTTTATTCTTTAACATAAATTAGGTTGAGCTTATACCGAAGGCCTGGTTATTTTGGCTAAAACTTTTAGAATCATTGCGTAGGTTAGTTAATTAAATAAAAAAGTAAAGAAATTAATATTAATGCAAGTTGTAAATACTAAGTTTGAATTAAATTTTTATCGTTATAACGTTATATCGTTTTCATCGTTAATTTTACTTTTAAATAACTCGAATCTACAAGCGAAATTAACAATAGAAACGATATAACGTTATAACGATAAAAATTTAAGTTAAATAATTTGTTTGCAACTTACCTTGTTTAAAATATTAAATTACCGTTTTATTTAAAATTTTATTTCATAAATTAGTTTTTAAATGTTATATTATTAGTTAGTTGTAATATTAAATATTTAAAAAAGATAATAATCATGAATTTAATCCTGATAGTTTTTGGTGCAGCTTGTTTTGCATCGTTAGCTAATTTCTTTTTTCGAAAAAATTCTACTACTAGTAAAAGTGTAAATAGATACATGTGCGTCCAGTATTTATTTTCATTTATTGTTTCTGTTTTATTTGAAAATTTTAAAGAAGTTCCCATCAATTTTACGATGATTGGAATAGGGATGGTTGTTGGATTTTGCAATGTTCTACTTATGATTTTAATGTCATATGCATTAAAGAAAGGACCAACAGGACCCATTTTTGCTTTTCAGAATGCAAGCGCAATGTTTCCTGGTCTTTTATTATTTATTAGTTTTGGGCCAGTATATGGTTTTAATGTGACAGTTCTGCAAATTTTTGGAATTGGCATCGTTGCTTTGGGGCTGTGTTGTTTTGCGCGTAATTCACGCGATGCAGGGGAAAATACACGATTGTCTCAATGGATTCCCTATGCATTGGCATGTTTTTTTATACAAATCATCGCGTTAACATTAATTCAATGGCGCAGCCTACTCTTTTTAGATCATTACGAACACTTGCTACTTCCAACAACTGTAAATATGAATGCTGATATTTGGTTTCTTCCTGGGTTTTTTGGCAGTGCTTTTATTTTACAAATTTTATTATTGGCTTTTGAAAGAAAAAAACAACAATTAGAAAAGTTTTCAAGTGAGCAGCCATTCAGAGAAATGACATTAGGATTATTTGGTGGAATTGCGAATGGATTTTCCACATTATTTTTAGCGTTCGCTACAAAAAATGCATTGCCTTTTGAAAAGGTCATGTTATTTCCATGCTTTGCAGTTTTTGTGATTGTTCTTTGTAGTGCTTGGGCTTGGGCCATTTACAAAGAAAAATTTGATTTCACATCAAACATGGTCTGTTCAATTGGAATCATGATTGGTAAACTATATTAATTAATAAATAATCGATCGTTATCGTTCAGTCTGAAAAGTGAACGTTCTCTTTCGTTTTTCATGCTGAACGATAATTGGTCGATTGAAAAAAAATTTGACAACATCTATTCAAATTCCTTATTAATCAATAGAATAGCAATAAGGAGATGAGTATGGATATTATTAGTTTAATTATTTCTTTAATTAGTGGTGTTGTTGGTGGAAACATTGCTGGTTCAGCAATGACTACAAAGAATTTAGGACCTATTGTAAATACAGTTGCAGGACTTGTCGGTGGTGGTTTAGGACAATTTATTTTGCAAGCATTTGGAATTATTTCTGCTGTAAGTGCTGGATCAGGCGGCGAAATCGATTTTTCTCAAATCTTAGCTAGTATTGCTGCAGGCGGTGTGAGTGGGGGTGCTTTGACAGGTATTATTACAGCAATTAAAGCCGCTTTGGAAAAAAAATAAATGTTTATAGTCGATTAAATTTCAAATGATACATTTTTACAACGTGAAAGCCTCAGGATTGATCGATCGTAACTAACCCCATATTGGGTTAGTTACGATCGATTAATCCTGAGAGCTTTGACGCGTAAAAATGTATTATTTCAAATTTAATCGACTATAAAAAAGGCATATGTAAAAATTTTACATACGCCTTAATTTTTTAATTGATTACTTTTTTGTTTCTATAATAATAATCTTAGATTGATTATCTTCTCCATTTTTAGTTTTTTCAATAGAATTAAAAAATTCAATTGTTTTATCTAATTGATTTTTGTAATTTAAGATTAAATCGCCATAAAATTGATTAAGATTATATGCGGAATTTTTTTCCTTATCTTCTGCAGTATTAGAATTAAAACTTTTATCTAATTGTTGTAAATTACTTTTTAATTCTAGGTTTAAAATTTCGATTTTTTTATTTAAACTTGTTAAAACATTGTTTTTTATTTTAAAAAACTCATCTTCAGAAAGATTTAGATATTTATTTGTATCGAAATCAAATTCTAATAAATTTCGATCTAAGTCTGTTTCTTTGGAGGAACTGAGATTGTTACTTGAATCAGATTCTAAACCTTCTTTCTTTTCTTGATTTTCAAAGACGAAAGCAGGTAAATTTTTCTTCAAGTACTCATTATACAATTTTATTAGTTCGTGTTCTTTAAGTAGAAAGTTGTTTTTGTTTAGAGTCTTTACTTCTATCAATTTTGATAAATGGAATAAGGTTGTATGACCTTGTATTTCTCCTATTTTAAACAAACTTTTATTAAATGATTGATAAACTTGAAGAACTTTACTCTCTTTATTTTTTTCTTTAAAAACTAAATTACTTGGTAAATCAAAATTATTAAGATGATTATTAATCATAAAATTTTCTTTTGTTAAAATTAATTATCGCAAATAAATTAAAATATTTTATTTACTAATATATTTATTTTAATTAAAACAAATTAAAATTTTATTTAAATATTGTTTGATTTTGTTAAATTTATATAATAGGCATTAACTTAAGTAAATTCAGTATCGTAATATTTTTTTGAGTGCGAAAGCCCTGCATTCGCTTTTTTTGAAGAGAGAACATTAATGATTGAGGGTGTGTTTCGATTCAATCAATTCCTCTATAAAATCAATCTATAAAAGTGCAATTGTGGATATCAGAACTAAAAAAAAGCGAAGCAGGGCCTTTATTGGAAGATGTGTTAAAATGTATGGACTTATCGAGTGTTTTGTAGCCTAGACTTTAGTCTGGGCTTGTTTTTGCAGGCTTTAGCCTGCAAGTTCAGTTAAGAATTATCATAGAAACTGCTATAAGGATAGTTTTTGATAACCTCAGCTTTAGCAGGCTTACATGATATTCTCTCAAGTTTCACGCAAACTAATCGCATCTCATCTATCGAATTCTTGAATGGTTGATATTTTTCACGTCATTACGCTTAAGTTGACAAGATCGACTGTTCATTACATCGATTAAAACATTTTATAAAAAATTAAAGAGCTTGGCCATCATGTATTCTTTTTTCTAAATTCTGTAAAAAAGGTAATAATTTTGCTTGCTCTTCAGGATTTAATCGATCGATGAAAAGAATGCCTTCGATATGATCATATTCATGCATAATGACTCTGGCTTCCCAACCAGAAACTCTTTCAGTGATGATTTTTCCTTCAATTGTCATGTACTCCACTGTAATTTCTTTTGGACGTTCAACTACTGCGCGGATTGTAGGAATAGACAAGCATCCTTCAGACGCCATCCATGTTTCAATACTGGGTAAAGAAAGTTGAGGATTAATAAAAACCTTTACTTCACCATTTTCGAAAGGCTTTTGATCCTTTTCAATAGGTTTTCGAATAACAAATAATCGAATAGAGTGATGAATTTGTGGGGCTGCAAGACCGATTCCATCGCATGCATCCATTGTTTCAATCATTTCATCAATCAATTTTTTTATATCATGAGTAATTTCATTGATAGGATCAGCTTTCATTCTAAGAATAGTCTCACCATAGTAGGCTAAAGGCAATAATCTAAATTGACCTGTTGTAACAAGATTAGGAGCGTGTCCACGAGTTAATTGTCCTCCACGATAAAACCATTGATTCCTCATCTTTTCAAAAAAACTACGTTCTGTAAACGTGGCATCACGGTTATTCTGAGTTAGGAAAGCAGTAAAGGTGACAGTAGCAACGGTTTTGTTTTCTTTAAAATCAAGTATTTCGAGTTTTTGAAAATTTGAATGGTGTGAAAATTGAGAAATACTTCGCTTCCAAGAGAATTTATTATTAGAGTATTGAGAACTAGCTGGGTGTGTGGTGAAAATGATGTAATCAGGAAGATTCAAAACATAAGCAGAATACCTGGAACGCATTAATTGAAGAGCATTTTCAGGAAGTATCCCATTATGATATGGTTTACAGCATACATCGTATTCTTTTAAACTGCAACATGGACAAGGCATGGTAAGCTGAGTCATTATATTTCCTTTAAAAGGAGGAGTGTTATAATTTAGAAATTAATTTTTTTTGTATTTCTGAAAAAGAGCAGCTATCATATCTGTCTAATCGTTTGTTACTTGGGATGTTATGATAATGACTCAATGCTTTTTGAGCAGATCCAATTCCATAAGCTTGATCATACCAATAAATATTTAACTCAGGAAAATGACTAAAATCTGTTTTAATTAATCTTCCTCCAGCATAATCAACGTAATAATCGTTCAAATTTTTAAAAAATTGAACAATCTTTTCACTAGTTGAAATTGTCTCTTCATGCTGTTTTAATTTATCTGGACGACCTTCAAAATATACCGCAGGTCTTGACTGACTCCAAAGAGCATGGAAGGCGTTTACGTATGACAAATCATCTGGGACTGTTACAAGGCTTGATTTCATAAGAAAACTCCTGCTATTTTGTTAAGTATTATTTTTTAAGTTCGTAAAATAGGATATATGAGGATTAAATTTTAAGCAAAAAATTGGAGTGCATATGCAACGATACTTTTTACTAATAGTATTTACATTTCAAATGATTTGTTCACTTCAAGGAGAAATCATTGAAACGAAAAATTTTAAAGAAATTCTTAATTATATCCAGCATCCAGAAACTTTAATTATTTTAGATATTGATGATACCCTTTTGATACCTGTTCAAACATTAGGAACTGATGTTTGGTTTTTATCCAGGTTAGACCATCATTTAAAAATAAATAATGATCGTCAATTTGCTTTAGACAAAGCTTTAGCTGAATGGGAAGCTGTAAGACATCT
This sequence comes from Parachlamydiaceae bacterium, assembly GCA_030679615.1. GTDB lineage: Bacteria > Chlamydiota > Chlamydiia > Chlamydiales > Parachlamydiaceae > JAUXSJ01. Next base: position 5,292 of record JAUXSJ010000274.1, read on the forward strand.
TACAAGTGTAAAAATCGTCGAAGAGGGCACTGAAGAAATCGTACGAGAAATGCAAAAAAACAATATTGTTGTGATGGGATTATCAACACAAGGATTGGCGTTGGCAACACGAACTGTGATACAACTTAAATCACTTTCAATCGATTTAACTATAACAGCTCCGGCTTCTCAAGATCACTATTTTATCAATGGAGAACAGGGTGTCCTTTATAGACATGGAATTTTATTTACCTGCGGTACTCCAAAAGGACCTGCTCTTCTGACCTTGTTAGATATGATTGGTTTTTGTCCTAAAAATATCGTCTTTATTAATGATAAAATAGCCCATCTACAAGATCTAGAAAAAAGCGCTGAGTCCAAAAATATCAATTTTATTGGATTGCGTTATAGCTACAGTGATGAACGTGTGTTAAATTTTAATAGAGAAATTGCTGATATTCAATGGAAACATTCTACCTTTAATCGTTTAATTTCAGATGAGGAAGCCGCTTCTTTACTACATTGTGAAACACAATTAAAAGCACGTGAAGCTTCTTAGCAAAATATTTGAACAAGTTTTTTCTGGAAAGGAATAAAGCCGTTGAATAATGAATGTTGAGGTGGATTCTGTTTATAAGAAAACTGTAATTCCATCAATTCTTGCTTGAATTCATTTTGAACATCGTTTATCGCATAGAATAAGAGGTGAGGGGAGGTACTCTACTTGTTCAATGACTTTGGTTTTAGCTAAATTGGATGACAAAGAATCCCAAACATCATTTAATAGACTTCTTTCGAAAGTCCATTTGATTGCTAAAATTGCTCTTTTTGG
>JAUXSJ010000054.1 GCA_030679615.1 Parachlamydiaceae bacterium
AAAGACTTTTTCAGCCGGCAATTCGCCTCTGATAATCTTGCCAAAAACGGTTGTCACTTTCGTTTTCCTCTGTATATTTTAGAGTATATTCTAATGCTTTCATTGCATCTTCTTTGGTTTCCCATACCGAAATGAATCGTCCTTTATGACAAAAAATAGCCCCGGGTATTTGAGAAGCTTTTTTTAAATCATCTTCTAAAAGGCCAGCCCAATTTTTTGGTAAAGGAATACGAACTTTCATGCGATCTTCATAAGAAGGTGGAATACCACGCAATTTCCAATGTGATCCAGATGGCATAATAACAAATAAAGCCGGATGATTTTTTCCATTTAATTCAAAGAAAATTTCAAGCCATGGTAGATTTTTATCAAAAATCAAACAATTTTGATGTTCTTTCATGCATTTTTCAACTATTTCTCTGCATGAATGTGTGTACTGAAAACGTTCCCAAAGTCTTTTTAAATGTTCAAAAACAAAATTTAATGCAAGATGAAATGCTGCATTTTGTTCTTGTTCAGTACAATCATAATGAATCGGTGTAAAGTTTGAAACGACATGAGAAAATGAACAGTATCCAGGAATTAAAGGGTCTTTACCGTTATCATGTGCATCCACTCCCATGATTAAAGAATGATTCAAAAAACTATATTCTCTTGGTTTTAAATACTTTTGATTTTCTAAATACTTTAAAATCATTCCAGCACTACTCATAGGGCCCTGGTAATCAACTTGATGATGGTCAAATAATTTAGAGGAGGGATCGTAAACCCCACCTACATCACAGACATACTCACATTGAGAAAGTTGGGCAAGATCTCTTGTTCTAAAAATTTTATCTTGATCGATTAAATTAAACAATAGCAGAAGGGCACAGGCAGTCACTTCATCTGCATGAAAAGTGCCATCATGGGTTCCGCAACTCCGAGGAATTTTTTCTTTCATAACCAACAAAATAAAAAATATGAAAATATTAAAATGAAAATAGACTATTGCAGAAAATGGATTTATGAGAAAGAACCAAATTGGAATTGTCGCATAAAATTACAAGATGGACAGGATAAAGAAAAGGATGAGCAGTTACGCCCAATGTCGTCAAAAAAAACAAGATAAGCATGATCGCAAGCGGCAGGATGGGCATGATAAATGGAATGGATATTCTTATCTTGCCTATCCTGCCACTTGCGATCATGCTTATCTTGTTTTTTTGACGACATTGGGAGATGACCCAGGCTGAGGTCTTCATTTTGATAGCTTTTTGGCATTGAAAAACCCACGCGATTCAACGATTGAAAGCGACCTCTATCCTACCTCTATCCTGTCCATCTTGTACTTTATCTTGTCCATCTTGTAATTTTATATGTCATTATAGGTTAAATCAACGTTTGTGTCTTAATAGGGTAAGAGTGTAAATTATAAGAAAAGCCAACAACATTATTACTACTAAAGAGCAACTGAATGGAAAATTTATTAGATCCTCATCAATACGACTTAGCAACTCCTGATGGTTTAATCACTCAATTAAAAAGAATTTCAGACAACACAGCAGAAGCCGTTGTCTTGATCACAAATATTTCCCGACGTTTTGTTGGTTTTCAAATTGATCAACAATTTGTTTTATTCAATATAAAAAGTACTTTAGCACAACTTGGCTTAGATGGAATAAAAGTCGATCTTGAGCTAGATAAAGAACATCAACAAGCTCTAGTTAAAATTAAATTGCTCGCTTACGGAACTTTAGCATGCGAAATGCTTAAATTATTAACTGAAGGCGCATACATTGGTAAGCTCTTTGCTGCGGATGAGCGGCGACGAGTTAGAGATCCAGATTATATTTCTCGTATGTTTGGACGTTCAGATCGTTGGGGGAAACCTCTTCTTTCTCTTGGTGGGCTTCAAGGAAGCAATGATCTCATCTTAGATAAAGTCGATGGAAGAACCGTTGCTTATCTTACTTTAAAAAATGGACGAGTTCATTACGACAAATCGATTTATGGATTCCTTCCTACATTAGCAAAAGCTTTAGTTGCACAAACAAAGATGCGAGACTTACTCCTTCTTCATCAAGAATGGCAAGCACATATTCCTCGAAATGCTTCTGAAGAAGAAATTCTATTAGTAAGGACCCTTCCGTTACACATTAGAACTGTTTTTGGACGCGTTGTTGATGATCTGCTTTCTCCAGGATATCACCACACTTCAGCTTCTATTTTACAGCCTGATACTTATGCGTCTGGTGACATCTACGAATTATATGGTAAAAGTAAACGTGAGATCACTGATATTCCACTCGAATTTTATACTTTAGAGCCTTATCGAGAATATGTATTTTTTTCTGATCGTGATCAATTACAAGTTTACTTGGAAGATAATAAAAGCTTATTTGATGCTTTTGAAACAGCTCCTGCTCCGATTGAAAATCATGCTGCTGTCTTTATTGTTAAAGGAGAGCAATTAAAGAATTTGCAACCAGATGATTGGATTTCGCGAGAGCATCGTCTTCATGAATTTCCAGGTCTTTTACATAGTACTCGACAGGCATTAATGGTCGAGCGCTATATTGAACAACAACCTTCTTATCCATTTTTAAAAAGTATTGATAATGGAATTATCACGAGTCAGGGCATTTTATTAACACGTTATTTCCCTACTCCATTAATGAAGAGAATGCTTTTAGGAGATCAAATTCAACGTGGATTAAAAGGAATTTATTTTCAATACCCTTCTTCTTCAAATCTAAATTTCTTTTCTTCAGAAGATCGCTTCTTGCTTCATGATTTAGATAAATTTGCTATCCCCGTCTATTGGGTGGATAAGTCTACTGGTCAAATTCTGCAATATGCTCAAAAACCTGAAAGGGATTCCGGTTTGTTTGTTCCTTTAAATCAGGTAGAAACCTTCTTGAAATCGACAGTATTTGGAATTTATGGCTCGAATTTATTATCAGGTGATTTTGAAAAAGAATTACA
>JAUXSJ010000282.1 GCA_030679615.1 Parachlamydiaceae bacterium
TTCGCCGCATTCGCGGCTTTTTTTCTTATTTCAAAAGATTGATAGACAGGATATGAATAGAAATTCTAAAATATAAATTAACCTTTAATTAAAATAATATTGGGATTAATTTGAAATGTCAGAATTTGAAAACCGAGAAGCAATCACATTAGAAAATAATGGCGAAAAAATTTTCGGTATTTTACATCTTCCTAAAAATCAACCTTCACCTTATCCCGTCGTCCTCATTTGTTCAGGTTTTGCAGGAACCAAAACAGGTAAATTACGTTTATTTGTAACACTAAGTCATGAATTAGCTAAACAGGGAATTGCTGTATTACGCTTTGATTACCGTGGATCAGGAGATAGCGAAGGAGAATTTAAAGACATCACTCTTGAAGGTAAAGTTAGCGACACATTAACATGCCTTGAGTTTTTAAGAAATGATTCTCGTTTTGATAGCCAACGTATTGGACTTCTTGGACGATCTCTAGGCGGTGTCATTGCCTTATTGTCTGGTCGTCGATTTCGTGCAATTAAAAGCTTTGCCCTATGGTCTCCTGTTTTTAAAAGCGATCCTTGGAAAGAGTTGTGGAGTGCCTATCAATCTAATCAAATGGATGATAACAAGCGTGAAAAAATGCGAAATATTCCAGGGAATATTCCTAATGTGTTTTTTTTAAAACAATTTTTCGATTTAAATCTTGAACAAGAACTCCAAGAATTAAAAGACATTCCTCTTTTACATATTCATGGGGAAAAAGATGAAATTGTTACAATCGCGCATGCGTCTCACTTTAAGGATGCACGTCACGGGACAGCTCAAACAAGATTTGTTACTCTACCAAATAGCGGTCATGATATCATCGACCCTCAAGAGCAAGAAATAGCTATTCATGAGACCGTACAATGGTTTCAACAAACACTCTAAAAATATAAAACATCATGAGAAATTATAGTGCCCTTCAGCGAGATCGTTTAACATTTAAGCCTGTTTTACCTTTATCATTAAACGAAATACATTCGCTTATAACTGTCAAAGAAGAAATTTTGAAAGATGTGGATTCCACTATTCAAACATTATTCCCATTAACAAAAGATCAGTCTTTTTTGACATTTCATTCAAAAATAAACACAAATCAAAAAAATCATCCCTTGAAAATAGGAGTGCTTTTTTCAGGTGGACAAGCGCCTGGAGGTCATAATGTTATTGCTGGAATCTTTGATGCAATCAAAAAAATAAATCCTCATTCAGAACTTATTGGCTTTTTGCATGGTTTTAAAGGTCTTTTAAATAATCAATCCATCTCTTTGAATCAAGAAATTGTGGATTCTTATCGCAATCAAGGTGGTTTTGATATGATTGGTTCAGAACGAACCAAACTTGAAACTCTTGATCAATTAACGACTGCCGAAAAAACAATTCGATTTCATCAATTAGATGGAATGGTTGTTATTGGAGGCGATGATTCAAATACAAATGCTGCTTTTCTCGCTGAATTTTGCAAAAAACAAGGAAATTCAGTTCGAGTTGTCGGAGTTCCCAAAACAATTGATGGTGATTTAAAAAACGAATGGATAGAAATTTCTTTTGGATTCGATACGGCATCAAAAATTTATTCTGAAATGATTGGAAACTTGCTCATCGATTCTCTTTCTGCAAAAAAATACTATTTTTTCAATCGATTAATGGGAAGATCAGCTTCACATATTACTTTGGAATGCGCCTTGCAAACGCAAGTGAATTTGGCTTTGATTGGAGAAGAAATTGGGGAAGCATCCTATAAGTTAACAGATATTGTAGATCAAATTGCAGATTTAGTTTGTTTAAGATCTCTCCAAGGAAAAGATTTCGGAATGATTTTAATTCCAGAAGGACTTTTGGAATTCATTCCTGAATGTCGACAATTGTTAAAAGAATTAAATCAGTTTTTAAATACAAATAAAATCGCTGTTCACGCAAATGGGGAAAATAATCATTTGATTCAGTTATTGAAAGAGCAATTAAGCGATCATTCATTTAATTGTTTTAGCTGTTTTCCTTCATCCATTCAGATGCAATTATTATTAGATCGCGATGGACATGGAAATGTGCAACTTGCGAAAATCGAAACTGAGCGTTTGTTAATGACCTTAGTCGGTGAAGAATTAGAAAAAAGACGTTTAAAAAAAGAATATCAAGGAAAATTTAGCCCTGTTCCATTGTATTTTGGTTATGAAGGTCGATCTGGATTACCGACGAATTTTGATTGTCACTATTGTTACGCTCTTGGTTATGTATCTGCATTACTTGTGCAACATGAAGCAACGGGTTATATTGCCTGCATTCGTCATCTTGAAAAACCAGTAGAAGAATGGGAGCCCTGTGGAGTTCCTTTAACGCGAATGATGCAAATGGAGGATCGGGGTTCAAAAAATCAAGCAGTGATTAAAAAAGCCTTAGTCGATTTAAAGGGGACAGCATTTCTTGATTTTAAAGAAAAAAGAAAGCGATGGGAAACGGAAGATGTCTATTTATGCCCTGGACCAATTCAATTTAATGAAGCAAAATTTGGTCTTAATCCTCCAATTTCTTTAAAACATTTTGTTAAATAAATTACAGGATGGGAAGGATAAAGAACAGGATGGACAGGATAATGACGTTAACCTAAAAAGGAATTTATCTACACCTTTTAACGCAGAGGTGGAGAGACGGGGAGTCACTGAGAAAAAGATTTAATGTAAATTTTTTTATTTAAATTTCTTCTCTGCGTCTCTCCCCGTCTCCCTGCCACTGCATTAAAAGGTGTAGATAAATTCCTTTCTAGGCTGGTGTCATTATCCTGTCTATCCTGTTCTTTATCCTTCTCATCCTGTAATTTTTTGCGTCCTTGTAGAAAGATTAGACTAAACGATACATTTTTTGGTTGTTGAAATTATTTGTTTACGTTATATCTAAATTCAAACCCATTTTTTATAAGGTATTCGTAATGAATAAAATGATTGTTGGTTTGATTTTAATCTTTGCCCTATTAGGTATTTTTTACCTTACCCGTGATACGAAATCATCTGACGGTCTTTTCAACCTTTCATCTAGTTCAAAAGAAGATCCATTATTATTTTCTTATTGGAAAAAGTATGAATCAAAATCAGGAGATTTTGAAGTTTTAGTACCTTCTGAACCTCAATACGCAAAAGATTTTATTGATATTCCCGGAAGTGATAAGAAAAAACGTTATGAGATTTTTGCTTCAGAGAAGCCTGATGGTACACTTTTCATGATTAGTGTTATTACTTATCCAACAGAAATAGATATGGGAAACACGAGAGAAATTTTAAAAAATATGGTTCATGAATTAGCAGCAGGTAAGAAAGATCATAAATTGAATGATTTAGCAGAGATTGAAAAGGCAGGAAAATTAACCTATCATTTTAATATCGAAAATAATGAATTTAAAATACAGGGTGAAACGTTTTTAGTAAACAATGTACAGTATGTAATTTCTTATATCGTACGTAAAGAGAATTATAATGAAGCTGAGTATAATCATTTTGTTAATTCCTTTACTCTGCTTCCAAAAATGTAAAGGAGTTATTGAATGAAGCGTTTATTTATCTTTGCATTTTTGTCGTTCGCTTATTTACACGCAAATGATCCAGTCAAACATGCAGAAATGGGATCTGATTTAAGTACTGAATCCACAAAAAAACGTCCTGAAAACGCTCAATCTTCAGTGATTAAAGCGGAAAAAATGAATATTCCACCCCCTATTCAAATCCCTCAACCATCAGCAACAACATTGGAATATTTCCACCCAGGAATTCTGGTATTTCAAGATGATAAATGGGTAGGTAGCGATCATTTATTGAATTTAACTGAAAATATAGGAGTATATGTCACTATTCTTAAGCCAGATAATGACACGCTAAATATTTCAGATGCCAATATAAAAAAAGATGTTGAAAAAATTTTTTCAGGCGCTGGGATTATTCCTCAAACAAAATCTTATAAAAATCAACCACCTTTGCCTGCATTTGAAATCGAAATTTTGATTTATCCGGTAGAAAAAGGATATGTTTGTTGTTGTGATGGACGTTTATTCGAGTCAGTAACACTTTCAAGATTTATTTTAGATGAAGGAATGGCGTTTGAAGCGATTACATGGGAAAAGCGAACATTAATTGTTGGGCCAACCAATAAATTTATTGATCAATTGAATGCAAACATAAAAGAAATAGCAGAAGCCTTTACGGAAAGATATATTGCTTATAAAAAATTAAGTAAAAGAACGTAGTAAATATTAAAATGATAGGGGTCAATTAAATCATAATTTTTTTCTACTGGACTAAAAAGAAAAATATGATACTATGAATTTAATACATCGCTAGAGGTAATCAAACAATTCCTAACATTTCTGTTATTAACCGCCTGTAAATTGCTTGTTTGATGATATTTTATAGAGAGTTTGTGCTTATTCGAGTTGAAGGGGATGCGAATAAATACACATTAGACCCCTTGTTAACTTTTATTTTCTTATGGAGAATTTTATGAAAAAAATATTTGTAGGTAACCTTTCTTGGAAAACGACTGAAGAAATGTTGAAAAAACATTTTGAAGCTTTTGGAGAAGTGGTCAGTGCCAAGATCGTTATTGATCAAATGACAGGTAAATCTAAAGGTTTTGGATTTGTCGAAATGGCTGATGCTGATAGCGCGAATAATGCAATTCGTGAACTTGATGGCAAAGAATTATTGGATAGAGAGCTTCGCATTAGCTTGGCAATGGAAAGAAAAGACATGAATCAAAGCGGCGGTGGTCGTGGAGATCGTGGTGGTGATCGTGGCGAATACCGTGAAAGACGTGAGCGTGAGCCACGTGGAAATGATTCATACGGAAATCGTTCAAACTACCGTTAGTTTTTAATGCTTTGCAACACCTTTGGTGTTGCAAAGCTTCTATAATTTGAGTGTATTGGGGTTTCTATGTCTTCAGAATCTTCCCAACAGATGTCATTCTTGAATAGAATGATGTGCATTTCCCCACTTCAAAAGTACTTGATTGTTATTTCTATCTTTACATTATCGTTTATTATTTTTTCATTTTATGTCTATCAGGCTTTAAAATTTGATGTTTTAACGATGGAAGTTTTGAATTTAGAGACAAAAGATACGACATCCCCTAATATTGAAAAGGTGCTTGAGCTATTAAATGAGAGAGAAGTTGAACATCATTTCAATTCTGGTCTAATTTTGGCTGGCGTTTTATACGTATTTGGTTTTGCCTTAGGCTTATTATTCATCAAAACTTTGTCAAGTTCATTAAGAAATATTTCAGTAACCAGTCGATCAATCGCATCTGGAAATTTATCTTCTAGAATACCCATTCTTTTTTTAGATGAGGTTGGAAAGGCTAGTATTGAATTTAATCACATGGCCGATAATTTACAACGGATCATCGAACAATTACAACGGTTGTTAATGGCAATGAAGAATCTATCTGTAGGTGATTTTTCAACACGTGTGCATGTTTCAGATACTCAAGACGAAATGGCTCAGGTTTCAATTTCTTTTAATAAAATGGCTGAAAATTTTGAAAAAATTATCATTCAATTACATCA
>JAUXSJ010000283.1 GCA_030679615.1 Parachlamydiaceae bacterium
CAGATCTTTTAAAAAGTTATGCACAGCGTGAATTGACACCAGGATTTATTTATTCTTCAGACAGTTCAGATTTAAAAGCTTTTGAAGAAGAATTTCCTTATTCAGAAACAGAGGATCAATTACAAGCAATTTCTAGTATCAAAAAAGATATGATTTCATCCAGATCAATGGACAGATTGATCTGTGGAGACGTTGGTTATGGAAAAACAGAAGTTGCAATGCGCGCTGCTTTTAAAGCAGTTGTTGATGGAAATAAGCAAGTTGCCGTATTGGTTCCTACAACTGTTCTTGCGATGCAGCATTATGATAATTTTCTTGAACGCATGAGTCATTTTCCTGTAACGATAAAAGTTTTATCCCGCTTTCAATCCGCTAAAGAAGTAAAAGAAACACTTGAAGGAGTGCGTAGTGGCTCTGTAGATATTTTGATTGGAACGCATCGAATTATCAGTGATGATGTGAAGTTTAAAGATCTTGGGTTAGTGATCATTGATGAAGAACAGCGATTTGGAGTTAAAGCTAAAGAACATTTAAAAAAAATTAAATTGGGTGTGGATTGTTTGACTTTATCTGCAACACCCATTCCAAGAACGCTATACATGTCTCTAATTGGTGCAAGAGATATGTCAGTGATTAATACCCCTCCTCAAGATCGATTGCCAATAAAGACGATGATCACAGAACCCACTGATGAAGTGATTAAAACAGCACTGTTACGAGAATTATCGAGAGATGGGCAAGTTTTTGTGATTCATAATCGAGTAGAATCTATTTATAGTGTAGCCGATCGAATGAAAAAATTATTACCACAAGCACGGGTGTTGGTTGCTCATGGACAGATGAGTTCAGATGAAATTGATACCACGTTCCACGCTTTTAAAAAAGGTGATGCGGATATTCTTGTTGCGACAACCATTGTGGAGAATGGAATCGACATTCCTAATGCGAATACAATTTTGGTGGATAAAGCCGATCATTTTGGATTAGCGACTTTATATCAAGTTAGAGGTCGGGTGGGTCGATGGAATAGACGTGCTTATGCCTATTTTTTAGTTCAAAATATCTCTCGTCTTTCAGAAATTTCACGCAAGCGTTTATTAGCATTATCGGAAGCCAGCGGATATGGCGGAGGGATGAGAGTGGCAATGCGGGATTTAGAATTACGAGGAGCGGGTAATTTATTTGGGGAAGAGCAATCAGGGCATGTGTCATCCATTGGATTTGATTTATATTGTAAACTGCTTAATCAAACAATTCGTGCATTAAAAGGAGAGATTCCTAAGTTTTTAACAGATTCAAAAATTGAATTACCGATTGATGCGCGTATTCCGGAGAAATACATTGATGATGTGAATATAAGAATGCAGATTTATCAACGATTGGGAGAAGCATTGACATGGGAAGAAGTGGATGAAATTTGGAATGAATTAAAAGATCGCTTTGGAAAACCTTTAGAACAAGTAGAAAATTTATATCATTTAACACGTATTCGCATCTATGCATCTCAAAAAGGCGTTGTGTTAATTAAACAAGACAAAATGTCCTTATTGATCGAAAAGAAAAAAGGTAAGGATCAGGTAATCAGAAAGATATTAGCACCAAAATACAAATCCCCTGAAGAGATGGAAAAACGTTTGATAGCCGAAATTGATCGATAATCCATTGTTGATTGAGGGGGCGTATAAAATTACAGGATGAACAGGATAAAGAACAGGATGGACAGGATAGTGAGGATAGGTCTTGAACGGCGTCATTTGGAATGCGTGTAATTTTTTTAACACAAAGAGTAAAATAGATCACGAAGACACAAAGAGAGGGCATGTTTATATACATTAATATAGAAAACAGTGCGACAATTTAAACGCTTAATTTAAACGCAGAGACGCAAGAGACGGGGAGAAAAAAAATAAAACATAAAAAATTATATTTTCTTTTAATTTTAAAATGTTCTTCTCTCCGTCTCTTGCGTCTCTGCGTTTAAATTAAGTGTTTAAGTTCTCGCATTGTTCTCATATTATATAAACATGCCCTCTCTTTGTGTCTTCGTGATCTTTATACTCTTTGTGATTAAAAAAAAATTAACACGCATTCCAAACGACGCCGCTCAAAGACTATCCTCACTATCCTGTCAATTCAATAGACAAATTTTATAAGATAATTTTTTGCCTCTTTGACATGGCTAATATAGAATCACGTAAAGTATAATAAAATATTTTTCTTTCAATCTGACAACGCTTCTGGAAATCTTCTTGAGTTTCTTTTAATTTCATTGGGAAATCGGAATGATCCATGATCCCACTAAATAAATTAGCAATTGATCTACTATCTCCAGTTAAATTTATTCCTGATGATGTTATTTGGAAAAATTTCGTCCGTAGATCGGATCCTTCGTTATGAAGAGCCTCTAAATCACTACTTAGTTCACTTGCTGCATTCTCAATTATTTGGTCTAGGTTTTTTTCTTTTAAACGACTCTTTAGCATAAGTAAAACGTTAGCTCGTAAATGGCTACTTAATAAGGATTTTATGATGTGGTGAGCGTCGTGAAATGTTTCCGTTAATCTCTCTAAATTATTGGCTTCACCATCGTAAGGCCACGAATTGGATTCAATCCATTTTGCTACGTGGGTTGCTCGTGGAGCTTCTCCAACTACTAGGTAAGTTGACTGAACTGCAAAAGAAAAAAGTGAGGGAAGTCTATTTAAAAGAGCATTAAATAATTTATTATTTGGAAACGATAAGATGACAACATCACGATTTTTTAATTCTAAACGACATTCTCTAAAACCAAAGGGTTGTGGATTAAGATGAAATAGAACGGTTTTATCATGATGAAATACTTTGGTATTGCTTGTATAAATCAAATTTAATGTGGTTTCTACATTTTCTTCGGCTTGATCTGAAAAAATTGCGCATGGAATTTTAATAAATTGTGGAATATCGATTTGCGACAAATCAAAAAAAGCTGCCGGATTTGATTCAACATCAGCAAATTTTTTAGCAATAACATGCGACAATTTTAAAAATGAAGCTACTTCATTTTCGTTAACTTCCTCCTGAGATTCGTGGCTTACAATTGTAATAGGGATTGTATTAGGGGTTATAGGGAACATTTTGCTTTTCCTTTTTTTTTGTGACAACAAAACAAATACCTTAATATCTTAGCAAAGTTCTGTTTTTGTTCACAAGTCCATTACTGTCTTAATGTTACGACGCATAAAATTACAGGATAGGCAGGATAAGGAACAGGATGGATAGGATAATGTGGATAACTCGTGAGCGGCGTCATTTGGAATGCGTGTTTTTTTTTAACACGAAGAACACAAAAGATCACGAAGACACAAAGAAAGGCATGTTTATATTGAAAAGTGAGACACCTTAAACGCTTAATTTAACGCAGAAACGCAAGAGACGGGGAGAAGAAATTAAAACATAAAAAATTATATTTTCTTTTCATTTTAAAATGTTCTTCTCTCGGTCTCTTGCGTCTCTCCGCCTCTGCGTTA
>JAUXSJ010000287.1 GCA_030679615.1 Parachlamydiaceae bacterium
TTAATCCTGACGAAGCAGAAAAATTTTTACATGCTGAATGGCTTGTGACAAATGGAATGGGTGGCTATTCATCCAGTTCAATTTTTGGTATGACAACACGAAAATATCATGGAATTTTAGTAGCAGCCTTCCCTCCCCCATTTGGAAGAACAATTATGTTCAATCACATCTCAGAACAACTAATTTTTCCAGATAATCAGCGATTTTCACTAGGTTGTGAAGAATTATCCGATGGCACATTACATCTGGAAGGAATGACTTTATTAAAAGAATTTCATCTAGAAGGTGGGATGCCCATATGGATTTATGAAGTCAATGGTTGCTTAATTGAAAAAAGAATCACATTAATCCATCTTCAAAACACCGTTCATATAACATACAAAATGCTTAATCAGGATGGTCAAGCTCGTTTATTACTACAACCATCTTTTAATTTTCGTCCACATGAATCAGAAGTCAACACGCCTTTAGGTCGACCTTATACGATCAAGGCTATTCAAAATGAATTTGAAATCACTAATTCTGACCTTCCTCCCCTTAGATTAAAAATGGAAGGCAAGCGTCATAAATTTATTTTAGAAAACCATCGAAAAAGCAATATTTTTTTCAGATTCGAATCCAAACGTGGCTATGAATCTCTTGGTGAATTATGGAGTCCCGGTTATTTTAAAGTCGATATTGATTTTAATAATTCTGTCACATTAATCGCTTCAACTGAAAATTGGAATATTATCAATGCAATGAACAATCAAGAAGTTTTAAATTCTGAATATGAACGTCGAAATCAACTTCTTTATGCAGCCCCGATAAAAGCAAGAAATGGCATGGGTGGTGAATTGATTTTAGCAGCCGATCAATTTATTATCACTCCCCAAGGTCGTATTGAAGATGCAGCTAGAGCTCATGCCAATGGAGATGAAATTCGCACAATTATTGCGGGATACCATTGGTTTACAGATTGGGGTCGAGATACAATGATTGCCTTAGAAGGTTTAACTTTAAGTACAGGAAGATTTCATGAAGCTAGGTGGATTTTAAGAACATTTGTTCATTATGTCAAAGACGGACTTATACCTAACATGTTTCCTGAAGGAAAGAATGAAGGTCTATACCACACAGCAGATGCGACATTATGGTTTTTTCATGCCATTGATCGCTATTATGAAATCACAAGAGATAAAGAAACTCTTTCTTTTTTACTTCCTACGCTATTAGACATTTTTAATGCTCATGTAAAAGGAACTCGTTTTGGTATAGGAATTGATCCGCAAGATGGATTACTTAAACAAGGGGCTGAAGGATATCAATTAACCTGGATGGATGCCAAAGTTGGTGATTGGGTCGTCACACCAAGACGTGGTAAACCTGTTGAAATTAATGCTCTCTGGTATAATGCATTGCGGTTATTAGAAAATTGGATCAAAGATGAAAAAGGTGAACAAGCCTCAATCGTCATTAAAGAACTTGCAGATAAGGTCTATCATTCATTTAATGAGCGTTTTTGGTATGCAGAAGGTCAATATCTTTATGATGTAATTGACGGAGAAAAAGGAATGGATTCATCCTGTCGCCCAAATCAACTATTAGCCATTTCTCTAAAACATGCTGTTCTTGAATTTTCTCGCTGGGAATCAGTCCTAAAGATTACTAAAGAGCGTTTACTTACACCATTTGGCTTACGTTCCTTAGCCCCTGAATGTTGTGATTATAAATCTAGATACGATGGAGACCTCCGATCACGTGATGCAGCGTATCACCAAGGAACAGTCTGGACTTGGTTGATTGGACCATTTATTGATGCTTGGATTAAATGCTATCCCGACGACAGGATTGGATCTCGTCGTTTTCTAGAAGGTTTTGAAAATCATCTTAGCGATGGAGGAATTGGATCAATTAATGAAATTTTTGACGCTGTAGATCCTTATACTCCAAGAGGTTGCATTGCTCAGGCATGGAGCGTTGCTGAAGTTCTTCGTTGCTGGTTAAAAACAGCAGAATAGTGTATTCTAATATCATCTTAATTAAATAAAAGAGGATATCATGAATTTTGAAGATATCACATGGATTTTCGTTGCCACATCTGTCATTGGAAACGCTTTCGTTATCAAAAAAAATGTTGGCGGACAATGGATTTGTGCAATAGCAAACTTAGGTTGGATGTGTTTCGATATTTCCATTGGGGCTTATTCTCAGGCAGTCTTGTTTGGAATTTATTTTTTTATTTGTATTTGGGGAGTTATTGTATGGAGCAAAGAGAAAGAAAACAGTCTCATTTCACTCTCTGATTAATATCAATTTTTTATTTAATTAATCTTATTTTTTTTAAAATTTTAAATTGTCGAATAAAAAAAATTCATTTTAACTTTCATAAAAATTTACACTTATTCCTTTCATATGTTAATATTAAATTCGCTAGATCATTAATCATCAAAACTCATGTTAATCATTCAATACCAAAGATTGACTGTCAATGAATCATGACCTAATTACTTTTCTCGGTAATCTCAATTACATATTGATTGCTGCTGCCTTCATGATGAGTAATATTCTTTATTTACGTATATTAACCATTCTTTCAAGTATTTGCGCCGTTATTTATTATTTAAATTATTTAAATAATCCTTTATGGATCAATGTTTTTTGGGAATCTACTTTTATTTCAATCAATTTATTTCAAATTTTCCTCATCTATTACGCAAAACGCTCAGTTTATTTTGATGAAGAAGAAAAACAAATTTACGAAGACATTTTTCCAAAGTTAACGACATCGGAATACCGAAAATTGCTTAAAATTAGTAATTTTGTTGATGCTGAAAAAGATGAGATTCTTATTGAACAAGGAACACAAGTTCTATATTTGATTCTCATTTGTCAAGGTTTAGTCAGCATTGAAATCGATGGAAAGATCACTGCTTATTGCGGAGTTGGAAACCTGCTTGGTGAAATGAGTTTTGTCTCAGGAAAACCAGCAACAGCAACAGTTCGTGTTGTGCAACCCACAAGATATATTGTGTGGTTGCAAAAAGATTTAGAGAAATTATTACACAACAATCCAGAAATGTTAAAAAGTATGCAAATTGTTTTTAACACTGATCTAATTAAAAAATTGAATGCCCCGCCAGTCAAGCCTTTAGAAATTTAATTTTGCAACCTGCTTAAAATTTGAAAACAAAAAAACAAGAGCAGGATAGGCAGAATAATTACGTCTTTTAAAAAATAATTAATAAATGTTATATATGTATACTACTATAGATCAATTTTAACGCAGAGGCGGGGAGACGCAAGAGACGGGGAGAAAAACATTTAAATATAAAATTATCTATATCTTTTATTTAAATGTTTTTCTCCCCCGTCTCTTGCGTCTCCCCGCCTCTGCGTTAAAATTGATCTATAGTAGTATACATATATAACATCCTCATTATCCTGCCTATCCTGCTCATCCTGTTTTTTTTATTTCAATGCGGATTTCCGTCCTTCTCCTCATTCTTTCTACTAATTTACCCTACTCATCTTCAATGTCCTGTAAAAAAATAATTAGATCATTAAACACTAATAAACTCTTTGTCAAAAATAACTCTATTCTCTATACTTTGAAACTGAATCATTACGATTCGTTTTGTAATTTAGAATTGGATTTAACCTAATTAGAAGGAGAAGGCAAACATGCCGACTATTCAACAACTCGTACGCAAACCACGTAGGCCCAAAGTACGTCGCAGTAAATCACCAGCACTACAAAGTTGCCCGCAACGACGTGGCGTTTGCTTGCAAGTTAAAACAAAAACACCAAAGAAACCAAACTCTGCACTACGTAAAGTAGCATGGGTAAGACTTTCAACTGGTCAAGAAGTTATTGCATACATTGGTGGTGAAGGACACAATCTACAAGAACACAGTATTGTACTTGTAAGAGGCGGAAGGGTAAAAGACTTACCTGGGGTTCGTTATCATATTGTTCGCGGAACATTAGACTGTGCGGCTGTTAAAGACCGTAAGCAAGGAAGATCTAAATACGGGGCGAAACGTCCTAAGAAAAAGTAACGCTAGAATATTCCACAATGAATATTCTGGTTCGTGATTTGCGCTTTTTATAAAAAAACGTCAATCACGCACAGGTGGTAAAAAAAAATTTTACAACCAGGTGAATCTTGTAGATTTTCCATTTAAAAATAGATTTAATTACTCGATATTGAGGAAATCATGTCACGAAGACACAGTGCAGAAAAACGTCAAACAGAGCCGGATCCATTATATGGAAGCACGGTTCTAGGAAAATTTATTAACAAAGTGATGCAGCAAGGGAAAAAATCAACAGCTCGTCGCATTGTTTACGGAGCGCTAGATAAATTCGCTAAGCGTGTCAAGTCTGAAAATCCTTTAGAAGTTTTTGAGCAAGCGCTAGATAACGCTCAACCTGCTCTTGAAGTAAAATCTCGTCGTATTGGAGGAGCAACTTACCAAGTTCCAATGGAAATTCCTGCTGGCCGTCGTATGTCCATGGCTATGCGTTGGATCATCAACCATTCACGTGCAAAAGCTGGTCGTTCAATGGAAGATGCTCTTGCAGGCGAATTGACTGATTGCTTTAACAATCAGGGTACGACAATTAAGAAGAAGGAAGACACCCACCGGATGGCAGATGCTAACAAAGCATATGCTCATTTTAGATGGTAGAAGGAGGAAACTTGTATGGCAAGACCTGAAAAAGAAAATATTAAAAATGTGCGTAATATCGGAATCATGGCCCACATTGATGCCGGTAAAACCACAACAACTGAACGTATCCTCTACTATACCGGAAGATCTCATAAAATTGGAGAAGTGCACGAAGGTGCTGCGACAATGGATTGGATGGCTCAAGAGCAAGAACGCGGAATCACCATTACTTCTGCCGCAACAACTGTTTCTTGGAAAGGGATTAAAATTAACATCATTGATACACCTGGGCACGTAGACTTTACCATTGAAGTGGAAAGATCTCTCAGAGTATTGGATGGATCTGTTGCCTTATTTGACTCTGTATCAGGCGTAGAGCCTCAATCAGAAACTGTTTGGAGACAAGCAGACAAATATGGCGTTCCTCGAATTGCTTTTGTAAATAAAATGGACCGTATGGGCGCAGACTTTTTTGATGCGATCAGAACCATGAAAGAAAAATTGCACGCTAACGCGATTGCTGTGCAGTGTCCAATTGGTGCCGAAGCAGAATTCAAAGGAATGGTTGATTTGGTCAGAATGCGCGCTTATATTTTTAACGATGAGACATTAGGGGCTGATTGGGACGAAGTTGATGTTCCAGCAGATTTAATGGATCAATGTCAAAAAATGAGAATGGAGCTTTTAGAAGAATTAGCAACAATTGATGAAGAAAACGAAAGCTTCATGCAAAAAGTGTTAGAAAATCCTGATTCTTTAACAGAAGCAGAAATCCATGCCGCTATTCGTAAAGGTGTTTGTGAAAACAAATTCAACCCGGTATTGTGCGGATCAGCCTTTAAAAATAAAGGTGTTCAGCAACTTTTAGATGCCGTTGTTGAATGGATGCCTTCACCTTTAGACCGTGGAATGATTAAAGCACATGATCTAGATACTGATGAAGATATTCTCTTAGCACCAGCTGATGATGAACCGTTAGCGGCTTTAGCGTTTAAAATCATGACAGA
>JAUXSJ010000294.1 GCA_030679615.1 Parachlamydiaceae bacterium
TGATGGATTAATTGGAACTGTTATCCCTGTTAAGGGCAAGCATGTAAAGCGAAATGTTGATTTCTATGAGCTTGGATTTGATGCAGAGTGGGAAATTGATTTATTTGGATTTACAAAGCATGAAATTGCGGCACTTCAAGCTCAATCAGAAGCTGTTCAAGAAACTCTTAATGGAGCCTGGATTACTTTATCAGCTGAAATTGCACGTAATTATATTCAATTACGCGGATTGCAATTTCAATTGGAAACATCTCTCCATTTAATTGAATTGGATAACGAATCATTAAAATTGACAAATGAGTTATCTGAAAGGGGAATCATTAATGATTCAGATTTAAATCATTCTCTAGCACAATTAAATTTATTAAAAGCGGAAATACCTTCTATTCAAGCGAATATTACTCAAACAATTTATCGGCTATCAGTTTTGTTGGGAAAAATGCCAGGAGAACTTGAAAACTGTCTTTCTCTATATGGGCATCTTCCTGAAATACCTAAGGAAATATCAATTGGAATTCCATCAGAGCTTTTACGACGACGGCCTGATATTGTCAAAGCCGAGCGAGAAGTGGCTGCTGCTACAGAAAAAGAAGGAAGTGCCATTGCAGCTTTATTTCCACGTTTTTCTTTAAGAGGATTTTTAGGAGATATTGCGACAAAACCAGGCTCTCTTTTTTCACCATCCAGTGCGACTTGGTTAGCTGGGCCTCAATTGCTACTTCCAATTTTTAATAGCCGTTTATTGGAACAAGATGTGGAGTACAGTAAACGTGCAACACAAGAAGCTCTGATTAATTATCAAAAAACAGTTTTAGAAGCAATTGAAGAATCCGAGAATACCATTGTTGCTTTTCAACAATCGGAACAAAAATGGTTGTATCTTCATGAAGCACAAAAAAATGAAAGTCATTCTTTAGATTATGCCTATGAGCTTTATCAAAAAGGGTCGATCGATAAATTTGAGTTAATTAAAGCTCAGAAGGCTTTGTTATCAACCGAAAATCTTTTAATGAAAAATAAAATCGAACAATTAAATAATTATATCGCCCTTTATAAAGCTTTAGGAGGTAGTTGGGGATGTAGTCAATCGTTATGATTGTATGCGTTTAGGTCACCTGAAGGTAATCAGCAGGCTGTCTAGACCTGAATCAATTTTGGCTATCAGGCCGGGACGGCCTGAATACTTTTTTAAGGCCTTCGCTGCTTTGAAATACAGATCCGTTGGGCCTGAAGAAGGTATTCAGGCAGTCCCGGTCTGATAGCCAAAATAGATTCAGGTCTAGACAGCCTGATTACCTTCGGCAAGTGTGTTTGCGCTTCTCATTGAAAAACTAAAATCGTTCGGCCTATATGTGATTCTGTCGTAGTAATACTGCTCTAAAGTATTGGGATCATGTAACCTCAAGCTGCTCGCAATTATTGAGTGACTGCACGGTTATATTTTTTTATCATCAATAGGATGATTTATGATCCGAACAGATCGTTTACCTGTAATGAACCAAAATATCCATTGGATCATGACAATGATTCGATTGCTGAAACTAATTAGATACATGATATGAATAAAGCACCAGGCTAACCACGCAAACAATCCTGTAAATGTAAATTTCCCAATTTTTGCTACAGCTTTTGCTTTTCCTATTGTAGCCATTGTGCCTTTGTCAAAATAATGAAAAGGTTTTCTTTTTTGATTCGGATGGGCCAATTCTTCTTTTATTAATCCAGCTACATATTTTCCTTGTTGTATAGCTACAGGGGCGATTCCAGATAATGGATTCCCATCTTCTCCTTTGCAACATGCGGCATCTCCAATAACGAAAACTTCAGGATAGCCGGGAATGGATAAATCCGGTTCAACAATCACACGACCTTGTTTATCAGTTGGGACATTCAATGTTTGTAATAAAGGAGAAGCTTGATTACCGGCAGCCCAAATCACATTCATTGTTTTTATCGTCTCGTTGGATCCATTAGCATGTTGAATAATAATGTAATCTGATTGAATATCAATCACTTTAGTATTGGTTAGAACAATCACACCTAGTTTTTCGAGATCTTTGCGAGCAGATATTGATAAATTTGAAGGGTAACTAGGTAAGACATCAGAAGCTAGTTCGATTAAAAGGACTTCAGTAAGCTCTGGGCGTATTTTTCTGAAATTTTTATAAAGCGATTTTGTTGCTATTTCAGCAATCGTTCCCGCCATTTCCACACCAGTAGGCCCCGCTCCTACAATGGCAAATCGAAGATAATTAGCTGCTTCTTTAGGGTTATCACAGTTTTCCGCCATTTCAAAAGCAGTGAGTATTTTTTCTCGAATAGAAACTGCGTCTAATAAGTTTTTTAATCCTGGAGCATAAATTTCCCATTCAGGATGGTTAAAATAGGAATGTTGAGCGCCTACAGCAATTATTAAGGTGTCGTAAGAAAAATGACGTCCATCTTGAGAAATGACTTCTTTATCTTTAGGGTTAATTGAAACAACATCTGACATTGTAACGGTTGCATTAGTTTGATTACGCAACACTTCTCTTATCGGAGTTGCGATATTACCAGGGGATAATGCTGCGCTAGCAACCTGATAAAGTAAAGGCTGAAATAAATGATGATTGGTTCGATCTATGATTAATACAGAACAATTGACTTTACGAAGCGCTCTAGCAGTATTAATTCCACCAAAACCACCACCTATAATAACGACACGATGCTCTAACATAGTTTATTCCAATAAATAAGGTTAAATATTGTTTTTCTTTATAAGAATAGAATTAACTTAGTGAATTAAATTTTATTGTTGATGATTTCCTCAGACAATGCAACATATTCTTTTATCGCTCTACTCTAGAGATTCAGGAGATTTTAAGTGTTAAATTTTAGCATTTATATTAAAGATTAAATAAAAACCAAGATTAATTCATGAAAAGTATACAGATGACTGGGGCTTCAAAAAGCTCCGCCCCAAAATTTATTAGGCCAATGCTTTCAACATTAGTCGATGCACCTCCAGATAATGATGAATGGATCTATGAAATTAAATGGGATGGTTATCGCGCATTATCAATTTGTCAAAAAAAAGATGTTCAAATTTTTTCACGAAATCAAAAATCATTTAATGAGAAATTTTATCCTATTTTAGATGCATTAAAAAAGTTAAATCTTAATGCAGTCTTAGATGGTGAAATTGTCGCTGTCCAAGAATCTGGTTTAGCAAATTTTGGAAAATTACAAGAATGGAGAAGTGAAGCAGATGGTCAATTGATTTATTATGTTTTTGATATTTTATGGTTAAATGATTATGACCTCACTTCTCTACCATTATCTCAACGCAAAGAATTATTAAAAGATGTCATTCCGAAAGAAGGTTTAATTAGACAGAGCATAACTTTTGATTTTCATGTTAATAAAATTCTAGAAATTTCAAAAAAAATGGGTCTAGAAGGAATTATAGCAAAAAAAATAAAAAGTGCCTATTTACCAGGAATTAGAAGTCATGAGTGGTTAAAAATTAAAACACAAAACAGACATGAAGTCGTGATAGGAGGTTACACAATCAATGAAAACTCTCCTAAGTTATTTAGTGCTTTATTGGTTGGAGTATATGAAAATGGATTACTTCATTATATGGGTAAAGTGGGCACAGGTTTTAATGATAAAATTCAAAAGAAACTTAAACAAAAATTTAAAGCATTATTTACAAAACAATGTCCATTTACTTATAAACCTGACGTGAATGTTCCTTCACGTTTTAGGCCAAATCCACCGCATGCTGAAGTATTTTGGTTGAAACCTCAATTAGTCTGTGAAGTTAATTATACAGAAATAACCAGAGATGGAATCATGCGACATCCTTCATTTAAAGGTATGCGTGAAGATAAAAGTGCAAAAGAAGTTTATCGTGAAATCCCTCAGCCTATTTTAAAAAAAGGAAAATCAATGAAATTGATACCAAAAGAAAAAAAGGCAGAAAGAAAAACATTATTTAATCCTAAGGAAGATACTCAGGTTAAAATAATCAATGAACATGAGTTAAAATTTAATCACTTAAATAAAGTTTATTGGCCAAATGATGGGATCACTAAACGAGATTTATTAAATTACTATTACCAAGTTGCTCCGATTCTTCTTCCTTATTTAAAAGACCGACCTCAATCACTGAATCGATTTCCAGATGGAATAGAAGGAATTAGTTTTTATCAAAAAGATGTCACAAAATCAGCTCCAGAATGGATGGAATTATTTCCGTATCATACAAGTTTGGATGAAGATAAGAATTTTTTAATTGTTAAAAATGAGGAAGATATATTTTGGATGGCTAATTTGGGTGCGATTGAAATGAATCCCTGGAGTAGCACTGTTGAAAAACCTGATTATCCTACATGGTCTATTATTGATATTGATCCATCCGATAAAAATAGCTTTGATGATGTGATAGACGTAGCGTTAATGACAAAAAAAGTGTTGGATGAATTGAAAATAGAGGGTTTTTGCAAAACTTCAGGAGCAACAGGAATGCATATTTACATTCCCTTGGGATCTAAATACACGTATGACCAAAGTCAATTATTAGGCAGACTAATTGCAACTCAGGTAAATGAACAGTTACCTGAAAAAACATCTATTGAAAGATTAACAAAGAAGCGTAGTGAAAAAGTTTACGTAGATTTTTTACAAAATCGTCCACAAGCAACATTAGCGTCACCTTATTCTGTAAGGCCGAAGCCAGGAGCAACCGTATCTATGCCTTTGCATTGGGATGAAGTAAAAAAAGGTTTAAAGCCCCAAAGTTTCACTTTAAAGAATGCGATGGAACGAATTAGGTCAGAAGGTGATTTATTCAAACCTGTTATTGGCAAAGGAATTAATTTGAATAAAGCCTTAAAAGGTCTAGAGTCTTGATGATTAAGGACACAAGGGACACAAGGGACACAAGGGACACAAGGGACACAAGGGACACAAGGGACACAAGGGACACAAGGGACACAAGGGACACAAGGGACACAAGGGACACAAGGGACACAAGGGACACAAG
>JAUXSJ010000296.1 GCA_030679615.1 Parachlamydiaceae bacterium
ATTAAGTTTACGCGAAGCGTTTGGAGTGCGAAAGTCCTCTTTCGCTTTTCTTCAAGGAATTTAAGCCTTTCAGGTTAATTAAATCACTGTGTTTCAACTATCAGAAATTTTTAGCTTAACGCATATGCGACTTCTCGAAGCTTTGGAATTAGTACATCATGTCACTTAAATTGCCCGTTTGATTAATTAAAATTTTGACATTGATCTCATTTTTCATAAAATTATAAGAGTGTTCTCAATTACATATAGGAATAATATGGATCCATCAAGACCGATAGAATTAATAAAATCGACAGTAATTAATGAAGTTATTAATAAAGGAGAAAACGAAAGCAAAAAAAATTCTGCTTTAGAAATTCTCAAAAATAAAAGTTTAGATAAAGCTCAAAAAAAAACCTTAGCAGAGGTTGTTGCCCATCAAATTTATTCCGAAGCTTGCGAAATCAAAGATGACATAGAAAAAAAAATATTATTCCTAAAAACTGCAGCTAAAATAGGAAGTCCTGATGCATGTTATAAATTGGCTAATTTTTACGCTAAAAAAGAGGAATATAAAAAAAGATATAAATGCCTTAAAGATGCAATTAAAATAGAACCGAACCATTGGAATTCAAAATATCAACTTGGCGAAATCTTTCTTGATTCTGACAATAATGATAAACGTATTTTAGGAAAAATATACATCAAGGAATCAATTGAAAACGGATTAACTTTAGCTGTTCGGGATTCTATAAAAAATGCTAAGAATAAGGGTAACTTTCAAAAGGTTGTGAATCTTTTATCTCAAGAAAATTATATTAAAAAAGACGAAGAATTATATGAATTGGCTTTGATTTTAGAGGAGCATCCAGAAGTTAAATCAAATTATAAAAGTCATGACTTAATCTTAACTTCAAGCAATAATGGACATCCTCGTTCAATTTTAAAATTAATCAATAACTATATTGTTGAAGGAAACATCGATGAAACAATGCGGTGGTGTGATAAAATTGATAAATTAAATAATCTCTCTCCAATTGAAAAATTCGAACTGGCAAAGCTTTTTACTTCTACATTAAAATATTACTTCCCATTCATGAGTATTTCTACATTAAAAAGTTATCGTGATAAAGCAATTGTTCACTTAAGAGACAATATAAAAAATAATCATTCGCAATCAATAGAATTGCTTATGAAATTTGATCCAGAATTTAAAAAAATAAAAGAAATAGAATACGATGAAAAACGGCTTCAATTTGAAGCAGAATGTCTTGATTATATATCTGCGAATGTTAAATATCATCCAATAGAATTAAATATGTATAAATTTTTTTTTATTGATGTTTTGTGTCCAAAAAATACATCTATAGATTATCCAAATTTACATGCAAATAAAATCAGTGTATCCAATTTACATTTTATAGCGGCTCAATTTCCTAAAATAAATCAGATAAGTTATTTTATAGATCAATGTATTAAACAAACTAATCTTGTAGTTAATTTAACAAATGAGGATGACAAAAATAAGTATCAACTTGAAGACTACTTTAAAGACTGTCATTTTAAATCAATTAATTGTTCAATTGCACAAGTAGTCACAAAAGAAGGATCAAATTTGATTTTTTCTGAAAATTACATTCAAAGGAATGATGATTTAAATAACATAGTTTTATTACAAAGAATACAGTATACGGGTTGGCCAGATGGTGAATTTCCAGATTCTAAAGAATTAAAAAATCTTATTGAACGTGTTTTAGATTATGGAAATTCAGAAAATCATCGCATTACTGTTCATTGCGTGGCGGGTGTTGGGCGTACAGCAACCTTTATTGTGGCTTGTGCACTTTATAAATATATTCAAGAAAACAAATCTCATTTTACAGAAAGTTCTATTACCTCTGAAATAATATTAAAAGTCTTAAAAGGCTTCATTACAGATGTTCGAACTCAAAGAGGGAATGGCTCAATAAATCAAAAGCAGATTGTTTTTCTATTTAATTGGGGGAGAAGTTTAGCTAATAATGAAATTTAATTCGTTAATTTTCAGATAATTCTTACATTCCTATGCATTAATTTTGTGCCCAGTCTAAAGTTCAATGCATTAACTTAAAAAAATGTTATTATTAATTCAGGCGTAAGCATAAAATGCCATCCTTTCAGGACTCAATGTTTTTTTTGATTCTACCTAGGCCTCCGCTTCGCTACGACCTAGGCTATGAAATGCCGACCCGTCGGGCCTAACGGATGTAAGATTTACGTAATATAATCTTAATTTAAAAACTAACTTTTAATTTATTCTTAAATCCTTCAGGCCCAACGGGCCGGCATTTCATAGCTTATGTCGTAGCGAAGCGGAGGCCTAGGTAGAATCAAAAAAAACATTGAGTCCTGAAAGGACGACATTTTATGTTTTCGTCTCAACCAATAATAATTTTTTTTAAGTTAACACCATTGGCTTTAGTCTGTGCTTGTTCTAACTGCTTTAGCCTACTATAGATATATTTATATAAAAAAATTAAAAAGGTAGACTCATCAAAAATAAATAAAAAAATAGAAAAAAAAATCAACTTTAGAAAAAAATAAAATTCAACAAGTCAACGATTTTAATTTTATACATTCACTACCTTTTTAAATTGAGACATTGAATAAAAAATGTGTCGTTTTAGTAAAAGGATTGTTTTAAATGATAAAAAAAATACTTCATTAGAAAATGAATTTGTTCTTAAGAAGAATTGTGATTCCAAGCATACAAAAGCTCCAAAAAGATAAAATTTTAAAATTTAATCAAGAATATAATGAAGAAATGATTGTTAATCTAAATTGCGAAACAATTGATCAGTTAAGTAATAAAATCATTCCAAATATAATTCATAATCATTTATTGACGTTTTTTATTAACACTCTCAGTGCTACAAGTAATGTAAACACAAGTAAATATGCCATTATTGATATGTATATAGAAAATATAATTGAAGGATTAAAAGCAAAGCTCAAAAACAATGATAATTTTTCGATTTTTGAAGTATGGAATAATGAAAAAAATAACATTTTAAATTATACAAAAGAAGATTTATTAAATTTTTTTATGAAAGAACTGACAGAATTAAAATGTAATTGCGAACAAATAGAAGTGTTAGCTTTACATATTGTAGATGGATTGACCTATCTGTTTCCTTTGTTAAGAAAATCTATTTCTTCTGATAATGTATAAATAACCGAAAATTAATTATCTAAATTTCTTACGCCACATATGTGGCTAGTTTTTATCAAAAGAACGATTACTTTTTCTGTTCCGTTTAAGTAACAAAATAATAATCGATTATAAAATCTCACAATTATTTATTTTTTTATAAATACTTCATGCTTTTTTTTTATATTCACTATTTATAATACAAACAATTGAATATAAATAATAAGTATGTTAAATTACATCCATTATAAATAAATTATAATATTTAAATGGAAATTAACATGAATGTTGTTTTTAAATGTTTAGAAATGGTTCACGATAAAATTTTTAGCGATAAAAATTCAAAATTATTATTAAAAGCTCATACTGATGAAAACAACCAAATATTAATTGATGAATCAAAAATTCAAACAAATATTTCTAATTCATTAGTTTATTTAATTCATCATCAAAATTATGAGTTAAAAAGAAAAGTAGAAGATGAATTAAATAAAATTAGTGAAAATAGAATCATAGAAATATTAACAAATATAGCTGTGAATACTTTTCAAGAAAACGAGCATATTTTAGAAAATATAAGGGGAGTCATTCCCAATACAATTTGGCCAAAATTAGGAAACGCAAGAGAGGCTGCCGAAACATACGTTGAATTTTGTAATCATTCGAATGATCAAATAATTAAACAATCAACTTTACTAAAAATTGGCTCAACAATTAATCGAATTGTTACTAACATCTTTGCTAATATTTTCACTTCTAATAGTTTTAATTTTGATCGCGTAAGTACTGATTCTTATCAGGCTCAACAACGAATCATGTTTTATCGACAAATAATGAGAGATGGATATCAATTGGGTAAATTTGTTTTTAAGTGGATTAAAATCGCATTAGCATCTTCATTAGCAATACCTCTTATTAGAAACGTTTCAGAAAAGCTTTTTTTTCAAAAAATTAACAAAATTTCACGTTTAGCCATACCTCTTATTGGTTTAAGCGCAAGCCTTTCATTTTATAAAATTTCAAAATCCATTAATCAAATAGCGCCACATTATCTTCCTTTTTTCAATTATAGTTTAAACAGAATAATAGAAGAAAAAACGAATTACATTCCTCCGATTAAATTTAATAATTCAATTGACTATGTTTCTGAAATAAAAAAATCACTGACTAGGTCAAATATAGTTCCTTGTTTAATTGGCCCTCCTGGCGTTGGTAAAACAGAACTTATTGAATTATTTACACTCGATTTAATGAAAAAACAACCCGGAACTGTTGTATTTAAAGGAAAAATGGCCGATTTGTGCTCTAATGAAGCATTTTCTTATAGTGAAGAAGAAGCAATAAGATTATCACCACTTGATAAAGTTAAGTCTTATTTAACTCATGTCCCTTCTGGTAAAGTAGTCCTATTTATTGATGAATTTGCTTGTGCTTTTAAAAACGTCAATCACCAAAATGGAGAACCTATTGGTGATATGTATGATGTATTAATAAATATGATCAATGAAGATCACGTAAAATTAATTTTTGCGACAACTCAAGAAGAATATGACGCATACATTGCACATTTAAGTCCTTTAGTTGAAAGAATGAATGTTATAAACATTAGTGAACCACCTAGAGACATTCTCAAAGTCATCCTAGCTAATAAAGCTCAAAATTTTATAAATAATAATGCAGTTGATATTGATGTTACATCTGAAGCTATTGATGAAATTATTGAAATGAGTAAAAAACTTCCTGGAGCAAATCCAAGAAAAGCCATTAATCTTTTAACAAATTTTATGAGTCAAATTAAAGAATACAAACTCAAAAAAGATTCTTCAATTATAGCTATTAAAGAGGGGATTAATGATTTAAAACAAAAAATTAAATCAACTAATGGAGTTAATCCAAACTTCATTTTTACTCAAGAATGTTCAGCAATAAAAAAAAATATTCAATACTTAAGCAAAAAATTAGAAGACTTGAAAATTAAAAGAAAACAACAAAAATCAGATTTTAGTGATATTCAGCAATTGACTGGAAAAATAAAACATTTAAGCAAAAGATGTTTATTTATTGCTCAAAAAATTAAGAGATTGTCCACAAAGAAATTGAATTCAATTCAATTAGATAAAGAATTTATTTTATTAAAAAGGGTAATCATTCCCGCTATATTAAAAATTCAAGATAATAAAATTATTAAATTTAATAAAAAATATAATGAAAAGTTAAACTTTGTTTTAGATGAAGTAAACATAAAAAAATTAAGCAAAGTTGTAATGCCTAGTTTAATACAAAATAAATTAATGAATTTCTTTTTTAAATTTTTACAATCAAAAAATGAAGTTAAAGATAGTCATTATGGCATCACAAATCAACAGGTTCGAGAAATGGTTGAATCCTTGTTAAAAACGTTTCCGATTTCTTACAATCAAAATATTGATATAGTGTTTGATAAAAATAGTTTAATTAATTTTTTTCAACAATTCAAGCAGACACATGCTAATTTAGCGGAAGATTTCGATGATGAAGTCATTAAAGCTATGATTGAAAAGTTGATTTTAAATTTCCCTGTATTAAAGGAAAAAAATATTGAGGAAACATTTATTAAATATGAAAGTGTAGATTTGTGTTGAAATTTCTTTGAATGGATCAAATTTAATGGAAAATACAACGTCTGATAATATACGTTATGAATAAAAGCGCAATTCCTTATTAAACTTAAGATTCAGATCCTTTCGAATATCGAATACGTCAAGGAAACTATAGAATAATTTTTGAAATTCACGATGATATTTTAGTCGTTCTTGTAATACGAATCTTCATCAGAGGCGACGAAATATTGAAGCATCCATAAATAACCCCATTGGGGTTATTTTAACATCAAAATGGCACCATTATCATATTTTCTTCTTTATTATGTTAGATGGTGGTATCCATGCATGTTTTCTTGCAAGTACTCTTTTAGGTTGTTGACTTTGATTTGTTCCACCATTATTTGGATTTTGCTTCATAACTTCGTCGAAAAATTCCATCATTTCATAGTGATATTTTGCCCATTTTAATTTAGTTTGAATGTCGTTCCATTCATCACAACAATCTACTCCATATTGAATAAGAGTAGCGACAATTGTAGCAATTACTTTTGATTGTAAATCTCCAGCTGTTAAAAGTGCTCCAATATTGATCAGGCAATACCTTGCTTTTTCTCTATCATCAATATTAGGTATCCACCAACATTTATTTTTAGCATCGTTAAAGCATCTTTCAGCGTTTTCTTTATGAAATTGATACTTCTCTTTATAAGTTTTACAATCATCATAACAAAGTGCATTTAGCTGAAGTATGGCAATATTTTGCAATATTATTTCTGGGTCATAAGAAAAAGCTTCTTCATATAAATAATCTTCTTCAGTTAAACATGTATATTCCATTCCATAGGCTTTTTTGATATAAAACATACCCATTATAAAGAAAAATAAAGACAAAATGATAACGACATATTTCAAAAATTTCTGTTTCATATACACTCTTTTGTTAATTCCATTCTTTTCCATAAGTCTTTAAAATTAGATCTTGTATAAGCTAATTTATCCGTAATCAATTCCGATATCTTTAAAACTAATAATTATACCGTTTAATTGTACGTATCTAATATTTGTCCCCCTCCCGTTTCATTTTAACCCAATAATTTTCATCATCTTCATCATAAAGTTCAAATAAAGGGAAAGTTTTTTCTTAAAAGTAAAATAAGATCATATAGGAAATTCTAACCAGATTTTTTTCTAAAGAAATTCATATTGTTTTTTATTCTATCAAATGATTTTTTAAATAATATGAATAGAATTTACTAATTTTGCAACTAATTTATATATAGGTGTGCTTAATTTCTGTTGAATGTTTAGATATCTCAAGATAAGTAATTGTTTTTGAATCAATAACGACGCCATATCGCCATGTATTCTTCATACTTTTTTGGAGCGCGAAGGCCCTGCTCATACTATTATCATAAGTTTTGATTCTGAATAGCTTTTGAATCGCTCTAAACGAGCTCTATGCCTTTTTTTATCGTATTTCCACAGTTTTTTCGTCCTTCGTAAACTCGCTCCTCAGTGGCTGTAACGGGAGTCGTCCTACGGACTTTAGAACAAATAAAAAAACACTTATAAAATTAAGAAAATCTTTGCATCTTTGTTCTAGAGTCCGTAGGACGACTCCCATTACAGCCCACAGTGACGAAGGAACTGTGGGAATGCGAAAAAAAAAGACATAGAGCTCGT
>JAUXSJ010000301.1 GCA_030679615.1 Parachlamydiaceae bacterium
GATATCTCCATGACAAATTTGTTGTTTTTTTAATGTAACAAGTCCTTTAAGAATTTGTCGGGCACATTCTAATTTTTCATTCGAACTTAAATCAGAATCCATTACAGATTGAAGTGAATTGTCATATTTAGGTGCTAAATATCCATAGTAATTATCATAATTAAAATCGAAATCAAATATTAAATAAGGGCGTTTTTGAAGGCCTGTTTGATCTTCATTTTCAAGTTTTTTTAAAATTTCATATTCATTTCTTGCGTCTTTTTTTGAAAATGGATCTAACGCAATTTTAGCAACTGTAGTTTTTCCGCTTAAGAGATCTTGAGTGACTTCTACTCTGCCATATGCTCCTTGTCCTAAAAGTTTTTTCGTAAAGAGAGTGATTAATGGTGTTTCATTATTTTCTTGTTTCTTTATATGAATAATTTTTCCCTTTTTCGAACGAATGACAATTTCTTTTTGTCTTACATCAAATTTGCTAATAACTGCATTGCTTATTGCTTTACGTAAAGTATTAATAGAAAGATGAGATCCGTTACTATTAGAGAGTTTTGTATTGTTTTGTTGATAATTTTTGAGAGCTTTTTCACATTCTGTATCTATTTCTCGTTCTATTTTTTTTTCTGTTTCTATGTATTTTTCATGATGATTTTTTATAAGAAGATCGAGTTGTTTTTGATTTGACTTAACCTTAGAAATATTTTTTTTACTTATTCCAAGTCTTTTCGATAAACTGTTTATGTTTATAAAAATTATCTTATCGTCAGTCTTATATTTAATAAATTTATAATTCATTGATAGGAGTGAAGACTTTATAAAGCCAATGAAACCCTTGTTGATGATTTTAATGTAGACGTTTGCATTTTTACGAACAACGTTATACTTTGATTCATAGGTTAATTCTAATCGATTTTTGTCTGAATCATTATAATGAGAAAAATGATTCGTAAACGTTGTTGTTTTGCTAATATCAAATTTTGATAGATAATTCATCATTTTATAACCCTAATTTAATCGCTTAAATTAAAATTTTAATTAATTATCATTAAAAGAAGTTTAATTTATTATTAATAATTCATTAAATATAATTTTTATAAAAATGTTTGTGTAGCAATCCAGGTGTCTGGTTGCTAAATTTATACTTTCACCTCTTGACATAAATTCATTTTACTCCTAAAATTCCCGTTAAAATGAATAAGCATGATTATTTGATCTGATAAATTAAAAGTAGGAGACTGATGATGACAAAATTAAAACCTTTGGGAAACCGAGTAGTTGTTAAACGTTCAAAAAAAGAGACTTCAAAAGGAGGGATCTTATTACCCGATTCAGCGCAAGAAAAGCCACGTGAAGGGGAAGTGATTGCAGCAGGACCAGGGAAAAGAAATGAAAACGGTCAAGTTGAGACGCTTGGAATAAAGGTGGGTGATCGAGTGTTATTTGGATCCTATGCAGGAACAGAATACAAGCAAGATGATGAAGAATACTTGATTTTATCTGAAGACGACATTCTTGGTGTATTATCATAACCCTTTGAAATTTGGAGATTGAACATGGCAAAGCTATTGCAATTTAATGAAGAAGCATTGAAATCGATATTGAAAGGGATAAAAACGTTAGCAAAAGCTGTTAAAGTAACGCTTGGTCCAAAAGGACGAAATGTTGTTATCAATAAAGGATCTGGAACTCTTTCGACAAAAGATGGTGTGACAGTCGCAAAAGAAATTGCGATGAAAGATAAATTTGAAAACATGGGTGCGCAACTTGTTAATCAAGTCGCTTCAAAAACTTCAGACATTGCTGGTGATGGAACAACAACTGCGATTGTTTTAGCTGAAGCAATTTATTCAGCTGGAATGCGTAATGTTGTAGCTGGTGCTAATCCGATGGAAGTGAAGCTTGGTATTGAAAAAGCAGTTGAAGTTGTTACAAAGGCATTAGATCGTCTAGCAACACCAATTCAAACAGCTCAAGAAGTTCAACAAATTGCGACAATTTCAGCGAATAATGACACTGAAATTGGACGTATTATTGGTGAAGCGATGGAACGTGTAGGTAAAGATGGTATTATCAGCGTATCGGAAGCTAAGGGTATTGAAACTACTGTTGATTATGTCGAAGGGATGCAGTTTGATAAAGGTTATGTTTCACCTTATTTCGTCACTAACCCGGAGCAAATGTCTTCAGAATTAACCAATGCTTCGATTTTAATCACAGATAAAAAATTATCAACAGCGCATGATATTGTTCCATTTTTAGAAAAAGTATTGGCTTCTGCAGCTCGATCCAAAAGACCCCTTTTGATTATTGCAGATGAAATTGATGGTGAAGCATTAGCGACTCTAGTTGTTAATAAAATTAGAGGAGGAATGCAAGTTTGTGCTGTTAAAGCACCAGGTTTTGGAGATCGTCGAAAAGCGATGCTTCAAGATATTGCCATTTTAACTGGTGGTAAGGTCATTTCTGATGAGCTAGGCTTAAAATTGGATGAGGTTGATGTTGATGTTTTAGGAAGTGCTAAAACGGTCAAAATCACAAAAGAAGAGACAACCATTATCGATGGAGCAGGACATCAACAAGAGGTTAAGGAAAGAATTAACCAGATCAAAGCTGAACTTCAGAATTTATCAACATCAAAATATGATAGGGAAAAGCTTGAAGAGCGCTTAGCGAAATTAGTTGGGGGAGTGGCTATTGTTAATGTGGGAGCTGCGACTGAAACTGAATTAAAAGAGAAAAAAGCACGTGTGGAAGATGCATTGCATGCTACGCGCGCAGCTGTTGCTGAAGGGATTGTTCCTGGAGGTGGAGTAGCTCTTTTACGTGCGGTCAGAGATCTTGATCAATTGAAATTATCAGGTGATGAGGCAATTGGAGTTAGCATTATAAGAGAAGCAGCATTTGCACCTGCGATTGCAATTGCAAACAACTGTGGAATGCAAGGAAACCTGATTGCTGAAAAAGTTTTTGAATCTGAAGGAGCGATTGGATTCGATGGCTTAACGAATCAATTTAAAAATTTATTGGAAGCTGGCGTGATTGATCCGGTTTTAGTTACGAAAAGTGCATTAAGAAACGCTTCATCGATTTGTGGTCTTCTTCTAACGACAGCAGCTATGATCACTGATAAACCTCAACCTAAATCATCTCTACCATCAGGTGGAATGGATGGCATGGGAGGAATGGGTGGTATGGGCATGGGTGGAATGGGAGGAATGGGAATGGGTGGCATGGGCATGGGAATGTAATTTAAGAGGTTTTTATGCCAAACTATGATTACGCATGTTCAAACTGTGGGCATCAAGAGGAAATTTTCCAAAAGATGTCCGATTCAGTCATAAGTCATTGTCCTGTTTGTGATCAATCAACTTTTGTCCGTAAACCTGGTGGGGGAGTGGGACTGCAATTCAAAGGATCAGGATTTTACATCACTGATTACAAGAAAGGCGATCAACCACCAGCAAAAGGTTGTTCTGACTGTTCCTGTAAAGATTAAATTCACTTAAAAAGGATGCTGAAAGCATCCTTTTTTCTTTTTAGAAGAAAACATTGTTAAAATAAAATTATTTTTACAAACTTCTCTGAAGTCTGTGAAGTCTCTGTTGAAGGTATCAATGAACAATTCTCCACAAATCATTCCTGTTCACGGTGGTTACAAAAAACTAATTAGCTACAAAAAAGCATGCATCATTTATGACGCCACCGTTTATTTTACAAAAAGGTTTTATTCGAAATTCGATCGTACAGTAGATCAAATGGTGCAAGCCGCTAGGTCAGGTAAGCAGAATATCGTAGAAGCTAGCGTTGCATCAGGCACCTCAAAAGAGACTGAAATTAAATTAACGAATGTTGCGCGAGCAAGCTTAGAAGAGCTTTTGGATGATTATCGTGATTTCTTACGTACGCACAAT
>JAUXSJ010000057.1 GCA_030679615.1 Parachlamydiaceae bacterium
AAATTTTTCATATGTAGACAAAGTAAGATCTTTATTACACTGAATCTTCCCCTGTCCGTTTTCAAATTCTTGTGTATCAAATGTAGCGTCATCCCCTACAAATACATAAGGCGTTGTATGAGATAAACCAGTATAAAACGATATATCAATTGCCAATTTTTCTGGCAACATTATAGCAGAACGTGTTTACCCTTTTAGTGTTTTGGTTAAAAAACTATGTGCATTTATTGTTGCTTTTTTCTTAACATCAATAACACTTATATAATTTTCACATTCTTTAATGACATCAAGCTGCAAACTATCTGTCAAAAAATATGTTTTATTAAAAATATATGAATCAACGTCTACTTTGCTATGACCTTTCACAAAGACAACATCATTTTGTTGGAGTACAGCATTTTTGGCCGTCACATCAATCGATTGTGCAACAATTAATTGATTAAAATTAATATTTTTACCTTGTGAATGCATAATAATTTTGTCTGCTTGCAAAGGACTTTCAAAAGTAAAATTATTTTCTGCATTAATGCTTATATTTTTCATTTGAAAAGGTGCTGTAAGCGTAAAATCTTTCCCCATAGCCAAATGAATATTATGCGTCATAATTTTATCGACTTCAGGAATTTTAAGCTCTTGTGTTGCATTATAGCTAAGCTGCCCTTGCAGCGCAGAAGATACGCCAAAATCATGAATATTATTGGCACTCATCCTTAAATCCTGTTCAGCGATAAGTGATCCATTCTTAATAATATCATTAAGTGCAACATACGTTATATCAGTATCTAAAGATGTTGATTTTCCTTCTTCCTGAATATTTGTAGCTTCAAAATGAATGTCTAATTTAGCAACAACATCACTTGTTTTAGTAATTTTTTCCTGAGCTTTATAGTTTAAATAGCCTAATCGAGCATTCGAAACACCAAATTCTTCAATATTATGCGCATTAAGGGAAATAAAATTTGTTGCAATAAATGTTCCCGTTTTTACAATATTTTTATCAGTATTAAAAGTTATAGATTCAGCAAATAAATAGCCTTCCAATATGCTGTTTATAGAATTGATTGTAACGGGTGTATCAACTTTAATTTCAGCAGTTTTAGATAAATTAAAGTCAATTTTTTGACCTTCAGGAAATTTAAGTGATTTCAAATCCACTTTCCCATGAAAATTCATCGTTTGAGGCGCTTTTTCAAAAACAACTTCATCAATTTTTAATTCACCTAATTCATATAACTCAAAACAATCTGCTCTTATACGGAGCTCTTTCGCTACGATCTGACAATTAGCTTGAATATTTGTATAAATTTCTGGTTTTTGTTCAGCGAAATACAATTTTGGCACAAAAATTTTACCATCAAGTTTAAATTCATTAGCGTAAATTGTACCACGGAATTCTTGATTATCAGTTCGAATGATACCCGTATTTTCTAATTTATCTGTATACTTGGTAAAATCACCAATGATACCAGTATTTTCAAATTTATCTGCATGCAGGGTAAAATCACCCTTAAGATCTAAAAGATTATGATTATAAATTTCTTTTGCGTTGAATGCGCTTATCCCTAAAGAATAAATTAACCCAACGTTTTCAATTGTTTTTTGTGTTTCAAAAACGAGAGATTTACCAACGGATATTTTTTTATTATTTTTGACACAATCAAAGCCGTTTACTTCACAATTTTCAGCAATATCAAATACACCATCATTCGTAAAAATATTTGCTATAACAGGCTCAATAGATTTATTAATGTAAATATTTTTTGCTTTCACTAATGCGTTGGTGCTATTTTCAACCAAAAATGCTTTAACGTTAAAATCTTCTTCAATTATAAATTTTGCTTTATTTTTTAAATTACCAACAGCCACATCTGATTTTACAAATGAAAGATTAGTAAAATTAATTAAATCATCTGATTTGCCGGTCAAATATTTTGACTCAAAGCTAGAAGCCTTATTCAGTAAAAACATATGTGCGTTTATCTTACTATGTTGAGATTTTGTTTTGCTTGAAGCCTCAAAAACATACGTACCATTTGATAATGCATCATTCCCAAATTCTAAAATAGATCCAGCTTCCAAATGTCCGCTATTTTCAAAGGATTTTGCCGAAATTAAAATATTTTGTTCAATACCTTCTTTAGGCACCGTTTGAATAGAAACTTCTTTTTCATTAACGAATTTATTGATACCCGTTAAAGATATTGAACCCGCATGAACTATAGCTTTAAAAGGATTTTTTTTATTCAAATTTTCAAAATCAAATCCATTCCCATAAATATGTAATTCTGTATCAGAACATACCTCACCAAAATTATAAAAATTTGTATTTAAATGTATATGTTGCGAAACAATTTTTCCCTTAATATCATTATAAAACCCCATATCAGTTTTGCTACTGACATTCTTAGATTGCACAAATGTTAAATTATTAATTTCAAGCGTTTTATGATTATGCATTTGAGCCGCTTGAATAAGAGCATGCTCAGCTTTTAAATTATTTTTTTTAAGAACAAGTTTTTTATCCGTTTTAAGAATAAAATTATTTTCTTTATCAAAATTTAATATTTGAATTTCTATTGGGTCATTCATAGGGACTAAAACTAAAAACTCAGCACCTTTTTCAGAAGAAACTATTTGAAAACTTTTGTTATCGAAGCTTCGAACTATTTTTTCATCTAATCTTTTAACATCTTCAAAAAGAATTGCATTTTTTACAATTGAATATGTTGCTGTCGTTTCTTCTTTTTTTTCTGGAAATTTTAAGGAAATCTTAAAAGAATTTGGCGTTAAAGTACGATGTTCAATAATAAATTTCTTCAAAGAAGTAGAAGCAACTTGCGCTAAATCCGCATCAGTACTTAACTCCTCATTCGCTGAAAGCGGCTGAACCAAGAAAAATAGCACAAAAAAAGATATAATGGTCTTGAAATACGATCTAGTCATGCGCTCATCCCTAAAATGTTACTTAGTATTGTTTGGTGACCTAATATTAATAAATTTTAAATATTAGTCAACACCTTATATCCAATAATAATTTTATACATAAAAATCAGATAGATAGCACTACTTACATAGTGGGTAGTAGAAAAAATTATCAGTAATATTGTTTTTTTCGAAGTCTAACCTGTTAATATTATTCAATATATCCAAAAAATAAAATTTTAAGAAAAAATTGTGATGATCAAACAGCATATATTCTTCACACATGAACATTGCAAATCAAAAATTTTAAAGACTTCACCATTTGAGCGCATCATATTATTTGTTATAGTGAAATGACTTTGGATTGATACATCGTCGCTGCCGCTCTCATGTAGGAAGAACTACACTTCGAGCGTTGCTTCTTGTCTGAATCTCAAGTCATTTCACTATATAATTTGTGTCATTATAATGCGCTACACCAAATGATTTTGAACTGCCCATTTGCAATCATAAGACTTGAAATAATTTTTGATGCAACGATAACGATTGTTAATTGTTTTAGCTTAAGAATTTTTAGTTTAAAAAGAAAAATTAAATCATCGAGATAAAAACGATTAACGTAAAAAGAACTTATATAAAAAGACCAATAATTATATAAACAAGTGAATGAAAGAACGTAAAAAACTATACAAATAAAAACATACGTCCGCCATATTTTTTAAGAAATTTAATCAAAGATCTGAAAATCTCTTGAAAAATAGAGGGACCTCTTCAAACATGGGGCTTGCCCCATGGTTTTTCGTTTGTACTATAAAGGTATAAAAAGCTCTTAAATAGAAGCTATTATATTCAATAATTCTTTTTTAAATTCATTTTTTTGATCATCACTCATTTTTATTTTTTTAAATTCAACATGAACATTATCTTCAAAAAGAAATACATTTATAATATTTTTCTTACTATTTTCTTTTCTAATTTTTTTGTTAGGAGATAACAAATTAAGCATTTCACTCTTATCTTTGCATTTTTTTATTTTTCGTAAAAACTCTCTACTTCTTATGTCATTATTTAATAAATATAATTTTACTTCATCAGGAAGAGCATACAATGAAACTGTTTCACTAATTTTTGAAGCAGAAACACCCAATTTTTTAGATAAAGAAATTTGATCTTTTTCTTCATTTTTCTCTAAAATATCATTATAAGCATCAGCTAGTTCTATAGGATGTAAATCAGCACGTTGAATATTATCAACCAACGCAATAAGTTTTGATTTATTAGAATCGTGCGTAATAATACAAGGCAAATCAGTTAGTCCTGCAATTTTAGCAGCCCTCAGCCTTCTCTCACCATTAATAACCTGA
>JAUXSJ010000321.1 GCA_030679615.1 Parachlamydiaceae bacterium
TTTGTGAAATAGCCATCTGAAAGATAGACCAGCTTCCTTCGTCTAGTAAACAATATTTTTTCATTTCAGAAGGGGTCATTAAAGCATTTGATCTTCCGTTTCCTAATCGTTGATATTGAATATTTCTACATTCAATAACACGTTCTCGTATAAAGCTAGATTGTTCATTTTGTGTTTGATTAGATAATTCTTCATAGCGAAGAGGATGGACATCGATGTGTATATCTAAACGATCCCAAAGAGGGCCAGAGACCTTACTGCGATATCTTTCAATTTGCAAGCCAGAATCTTTGCAAGGTTTTTCTGGGTGACCTAAATATCCACATGGACAAGGATTCATTGCAGCGATACATAAAATATTAGTTGGAAAGGTCAGGTGTCCATGAGCACGACTTATAGTTACTTTTTTATCTTCTAAAGGTTGTCTTAAAACCTCTAAAACTGGACGTGAAAATTCTGGGAGTTCATCCAGGAATAATACTCCATTATGTGCTAAAGATACTTCGCCGGGTCTTGGATAGCTTCCACCGCCAATTAATCCGGCATAACTAATAGTGTGATGAGGAGATCGAAAAGGACGTTGGCTCATTAAGTGCTTACCTTCTGGCAGTAATCCGGCAATGGAGTGGATTTTTGTCACTTCAAGAGCTTCATCTAAAGTGAGATCAGGCATGATTCCTATTAACGCCTTAGCCATTAATGTTTTTCCACATCCTGGAGGTCCAGAAAGGACAATATTATGATTGCCTGCTGCTGCAATTTCCATGGCTCTTTTCACATGAGCTTGACCTTTTACATCTGCAAAATCTACTGTAAGTGGATGATTTTTTCTTTGAGTTTCAAAGCTTTGCGTGGTAACTGGTTTGAACTCGTTAGGCTGATTTAAAAATTGAACCGCTTCTTTTAAATGTGAAATGCCGTAAACAGGAAGGCCTGTGACATAAGCAGCTTCTTGAGCGTTAGCTAATGGAAGAAGTAAACCTTTCCGACCTTGTTGTTTAGCTAATAATGCAATGGCTAAGGCACCTGTAAGAGGGCGCAAATGACCACTTAAGGCAAGTTCTCCAACAAACATATAATCTTCTAAAGCTGTTTTTTCTTTTAAAAGTTCCAATGAATGAATTAGTCCTAATGCAATAGGGAGGTCATATAAAACACCCTCTTTTTTTAAATCGCTAGGAGCTAAGTTAACAATACATCGGAAAAACCCTACGGGAAATCCGCTGTTTTTTACAGCGGTTAAGACTCTATCTTTTGACTCTCTAACTGCGTTGTCAGGTAAACCTACGATGACAAGACTTAATAAATCAGATTTTACAAGATCGACTTCAACCTCTACTGGAAGAGCTTCAAGTCCAATTAATGATACACATTGAAGTCGAGATAAAGTCATTGAATGGGATGTCCAATTAAAAATTAAAAATTTAATCTAAAACTCAGGTTTTAAATCATCGAATGTCAATCATTAAATTTAAAGAAAAATCTTAAAAAAATTATGGTACATCGTTCAGTCAATGATATGACTTAGTATGACGGATCTGGCCTAAATCCCAATGTCATCACAATAAAAAATAATTTATTGATTAACTTTTATAACAAGCTGTTAGTTAGTAAGATTCATCATTCTTTGCGATGAAATATTCTTTTTCATAAGCTAAAAAATCTTTAAGTAAAATACTCGTCTTCATCACCCATTTATCATGCTCATCCTGCCGCTTGCGATCATGCTTATCTTGTTTTAATATTTATGGATGAATCATTTTGCATATTTTTCAATTAATTTAGATTACAAAAAAAACAGTATAAGCATTATCGCAAGCGGCAGGATGAGCATGATTATTAGAATGATGAAGACGAGCATAACTTATGGGTAATAGGATGGGCAGAGCCTTCGCACTCCAAAGAATATTTTGAATGATTAATTCTTACGTTTACTATTTTTTCGTAGAAAGAGTGACAAATTATGTATTGAGAGCTATATCGAAAATCAAATAAAGGATATGATTCATTCAACTTATAAAAATGATTTTTCGATTAATTGATTATAAACATGAGGTTGAATTTGGGAAGTAAGAGAGAAATTAAAACAATATTAATTGTTCTTTTTTTAGCCATCCTTGTCGCGGGACTAATTGCATTTTTCTTTATTTTTTATTACGGTCCTTCAGGTAGTTATGAAGCAAAAAATACATTATTAGATCCAAATATCATTGAACGTATTAATTATCCCGAGAAAGATCCTAAATCGGGGAAAATGTTTCACTATATGTTTGATCGAACAGAGGCGACTTTTTTCGATATTCAAAAAAATAAAATTCAAAAAATTAACCTCACAAGTAATCAATACAAACAATTATACGAATTAGTTTCATCTGATCGTAGCATTCATTTTATTACTGATGAAATTTTAAATGCTTTTATTCTTTCTAGTCCTCTTCAAATCACAACTTACATGATGATGGCTGATCCTGAGTACTATTCTTCAAAAAAAAATATCCTTCAAAATATACAATTTCTTGAAAATGACAATTATCGCATTCAGTTACAAGGAAAAATAGAAAGCGGAGGATGGGCATACTTTCATCACCCACATATCTATCAAACAATCATGCAAATGTTTAATCAAATCGAATCATAGGAAAAATGATGGGTGGAGTATTTGTTTTTTTAGGTACAGGGGGCTCAATGGGTATTCCTGTGATTGGGTGTTCGTGTGACGTTTGCCAATCAGATTCTCCTTTTAATAAACGCTTACGTTCTTCAGCATGGATTACCTATGATGATCAACAATTTATTATTGATGTAGGTCCAGATTTTAGACAGCAATGTTTAAAGTTTCAAATTAAAGCAATTGATGGAGTGTTGATTACTCATGCTCATTATGATCACATTGCTGCCATTGATGATTTACGCCCCTTAACTTTTCGAAATCCACCTTTACCTGTACTTCTTTCAAATGACACAGCTGAAGAGGTGAAGTTACGGTGTTATTATCTTTTAAAACCAGACCCTGTTCTTTCTCTTCCATCAAGATTGCATTTAGAGATATTTGATCAAGAATCTGGAATTGTTGATTTTCAAGGAGTTCCTATTCAGTATGTCACTTATTTGCAAAGCGGAATGAAAGTGAATGGTTACAAAATTGGAAATCTAGCCTATTTAACTGATATTAAAGAATTTTCACCAACAATTTTTGAACAAATTAAAGATGTTAAATATTTAATAATTAGTTCATTAAGATTCACTGCATCACCTCTTCATTTTTCAATTGATGAGGCAATAGATTTTTCACGTAAGGTCAATGCTGAGCAGGTATGGCTGACACATATATCACATGAATTAGAACATCATCAAACAAATGCATATTTGCCATCAAATATTCGAGTGGCATATGATGGTTTAAAAATAGAATTTAATTAAGGTAATTATGACAAAATCAAAAAATGAGGAAGATGAAAAGTTAATCAAAAATGTTACTGAGAAAATTGAAACTGCTTTATTGATTTCAACGTATCATGGAACTCCCAGTAAACCTATTTGTGAAGAGCATTTGGATGAATTAGAGCTTCTTGTAAAAACTTATGGTCTTAAAACGGAAAAAAAAATCCCTGTAGCAATACGAAAATTTGATGCATCTATTTTTATTGGAAAAGGAAAACTTCAAGAGCTCATAGACATTTCGAAGGAAAATAATATAGATAAAATTATTTTTGATGATGAGATTACACCTGCTCAACAACGCAATTTAGAGAAGGCTTTTGAAAAACCGGTGATGGATCGAACAGAAGTTATTTTAGGTGTTTTTGCGCAACGCGCGCAGACAAAAGAAGCTCGTTTGCAAGTAGAATTGGCAAAGGTTAGGTATGAAGCGCCTCGTCTTAAAAGATTGTGGACACATCTATCTCGTCAGCAAGGAACTTCTGGTTCTGGAGGTGGAGGGGCTTACTTAAAAGGAGAAGGCGAAAAACAAATTGAAATTGATCGACGAATAATAAAGAGAAAAATTGATCTTTTACAAAAAGAACTAGAAGAGGTACGAGCGGTACGTGATACGCAACGATTATCTAGAACGCGATCAAAAGTTCCGATTTTTGCTATTATAGGGTATACAAATGCAGGAAAATCTACATTACTTAATGCATTAACGAATGCAGGAGTTTTTGTTGAAGACAAATTATTTGC
This sequence comes from Parachlamydiaceae bacterium, assembly GCA_030679615.1. Lineage (GTDB taxonomy): Bacteria > Chlamydiota > Chlamydiia > Chlamydiales > Parachlamydiaceae > JAUXSJ01. The sequence goes on from JAUXSJ010000321.1 coordinate 4,183, forward strand.
AACATTAGATACAACAACACGTAAATTTTCATTAAAAAATAATCAAGAAATTTTATTGATCGACACAGTTGGATTTATTCGCAAGCTTCCTCATTTATTAATTGCCGCCTTTAAAAGCACATTGGAAGAGGCTTTATCAGCAGATATTTTAATTCATTTAATTGATTCAAGTCATCCCATGGCAGAAGAACAAGCAGCTACTACTTATGAAGTTCTAAAGGAACTAGGCGCTAAAAATAAACCGATTATTACTGTATTGAATAAAATTGATAAAAATCCAAGTCCAAGTCTTATTCATCGCTTACGGATGAGTTATCCAAAAAATGTACAAATTTCCGCCTTAACTCATCAAGGTTTTGATGAGCTGGAAGAAATGATGATACACGAATTAAGTCAACAAAGACAAATGACTCATTTGCGCATTCCTCAATCGAATTATGCTCTTGTGAGTGAAGTTAACCGAGAAGGTCATGTTCTAAAACAAGAGTATGAGGAAAATGATGTTTTATTATCGGTAGAAGCACCTATTGCTTTTATTAATAAGTGGGAAAACTTTAAAATAGAAGAATTTTGAAAATGTCTTTCTATTCAATTTCTCATTTACCAAGTGAAGATCGACCTCGAGAACGTTTGGCTAGAGAAGGTGCAGAATCGTTATCTTCAGCAGAACTTATAGCTATCATCTTAGGAAGTGGAAGTAAAACAAAACCTATTTTACAATTGGCACATGAAATAATTTCAAGATTTGGATGTTTGCAAAATTTATCTGAAGCAACATTAGCAGAATTAAGAGATATCAAGGGCGTGGGTTTTGCTAAAGCTATTCAAATTAAGGCTGCAATTAGTTTAGGGATTCGAGCTTCTCGTCAATCCATCACAGCAAAATATCGAATTGAACATCCCCAGCATGGGTATCATTTGTTAAAAGAAAGCATGGAAAAGGAGAATCGTGAAATCTTCATGGCGATCCTATTAGATGCAAAAGGGTATGTAATTTCTCAGGAAATCATTTCCATTGGAACACTCACTGAGACACTAGTGCATCCTCGTGAATTATTTTATTTAGCTATACGACATAAAGCAGTTAGCTTAATCATTGCACATAATCACCCTAGTGGAGATCCGACTCCATCAGCACAAGATATAGCATTAACTAAAACCTTAATTGAAGCAGGGAAGTTAATGAACATACCGTTGAACGATCATTTAATTATTGGACATCATTCTTTTACTTCATTACGTCAACAATGCAAAATTGAATGGTTTTAAGCACGTTAATAAACTGATTTGTAAATAATCCATAAAAATAAAAACGAATAAATCTTTTTATTTTTTAAAATATTTTTATTTACTATATTAGTGAAAAAAAATTTGACAAATTAATTAAAAGATTTAATGGTTAATTAATTTCAAAAATTAATTCTATAAGGCAATACTATGAAAAAGATTGTATATTTTTTTATAACAAGTTTTTTTCTCTTCCTAAGCATTAATTCAAAAGTTGAAGGCTTTGTTCCTCCTGTTTGGAGTCCGCCTGTAGAAATTTCTGGGCCTATTGCAGGAGTAGCATCAAGTCCTATTGTCAAAACTGATTATCATGGTCGTTTTGTAGCTGCTTGGATTATTAATACAGAAGTACAGTATGCAGAGCTTCCATTATTTGGGACTTGGACGCCACCAAGTACAATTGCAACCAATGCCAAAGTATTGGGAGGATTTGGGGCTCCTCCAATAGGATTTGATATTAACGTAAATGGGGATGCAGTGATCATATGGATAGACGATCCTTCAGGAAGGATTTATGGTTCCAAAAGACCATATGGTCAAAATTGGAGTACTCCGGTACCTATAAGTAATCCTCCTGTAACAGCTGATGCACAAATGCCAGCATTAGCCATTGCCAATAATGGGATAGCCGTTGCAGTTTGGTCTTTGTCAGATGGAACTAGTCAGCAAGTACAAGCATCATATCTCTTAAATGGAAGTTTTGCTTGGTCGGCCCCTGTTACATTATCTCCAATTATTCCCCCTGATCCAAATATACAAGATTTTTTTTCGAAGATTGCCGTTGATTCATTAGGAAACTTTACATTGCTATGGGAGCATTTTACTGGACCTGGTCAAGAACTTCAAACTGCGGTTTTTTCTTCGGATACGCTCACATGGACATCTCCAATATCCATAACAGCAAATTCAGCTGGACTCTTTGATAGTAAGATCGTTGTAGATTCTGTTGGTAATGCAACAGCTGTTTGGGTGGATGCATTAACACCATTGTTTAATAATACCATCTTTGGCGCATTCAGACCACTCCTTGGATCTTGGACTTCTCCTATTCAAATATCAGATGATCTTGTTGATAATCGAAGACCTTCTCTAGCTGTTGATGGTACAGGAAAAGTAACAACTATTTGGACACATGAAATACCAGCAGATCGCCAAATATTATATTCTGAATCTTTACCTGGATCACAAACTTGGAGTTTGCCTGGTGTTGTTCAACCTTCGGGCGTTGCCTTTAGTTCTTTTACTTCCCTGTCTTCCAATTTTTCCGGAGATCTTTTGGCATTATGGGGTGGACCAGGGTTCTTGAATGGAATTAATGCGGCAAAAAAACCAGCGGGATTTACATGGCTTCCATCAAACCAAATTGATAGTGGGACAATAACAGGAGCTCTATCTGGAAGTGTTAGTCCCGAAGGAGCAACAGTTGCTACTTGGAAAAGAATAGAAGATAAAATCATGGCTTCTACGTGCTATTCCTTAATCCCTCCACCGACAGTAACAAGTCTTACTCCTAATTTTGGTCCATTTTACGGTGGAACTGTGGTGACAATTACTGGCTCTCATTTTACAGGAACAACTGAAGTCAATTTTGGTGGCATTTCAGCAACAAGTTTTGTTGTGATTAATGATAATACAATCACAGCAGTTAGCCCTGCGCATGTTCCAGGTTTAGTAAATGTGATTGTAACAACTCCAATGGGGTCATCAACGGTATCTCCATTGAATTTATTTTATTTTATACCATTTCCTTTGATTACAAATGTTGTTCCAAATCATGCTGCTCCTTTTGAAAATATTCAAGTATCTATTTATGGGCAGGGCTTTATCAATACTTTATCCGTTCTATTTGGAAATAAACCTGCACTTAATTTTATTGTTGTATCCGACACTTTAATTTTAGCAACTGTACCATCTTTTGCATTTGAACAAACGATTTTGATTACTGTAGTTACTCCAGTAGGAAATTCTAATGGCTTTCCTTTCAATATTAGAATTGAAATTCAACCTGTAAGGAATGTTAAAGGATTTCAGATTGAAAATAAGTTTGCTACTCAAAAAGATATCATTAATATTCTTCAATGGGATCCTCCTATTGAAGGTCCTCAACCCATTAAATACTTAATTTTCCGTAAATCTTTAAAATCGCATCCTATTGGAAAGGTTTCTGCTGATCAATTTTTCTTTTTAGACCACAATAGAAAAAAGGGAAAAAAATATACATATTTTATTGTAGCTATAGATGCAGAAGAAAATGAATCAGATCCAAAAAAAATAACAATAAAATAAATGATTTGTAGCCACAGGCGTCAGCACCAATGGTATTAAGTTAAAAAATTTTTTATTATTATTTGAGGCGTAAGCATAAAATGCCGTCCTTTCAGGACTCGATGATTATTTTACGTTTACCCAGGCCTCCGCTTCGCTTCGACCTAGGCTATGAAATGCCGGCCCGTTGGGCCTGAAGGATTTTAGCTTTGAGTGTGATATTTTTAAAGTGTTTAAACTTACATGATTAAGATCAATTTATTCTAAGCAAGAATCCTTCAGGCCCAGCGGGTCGGCATTTCATAGCCTAGGTCGAAGCGAAGCGCAATGTCATCAACTTAAAGAAATTTGTGTGTAATTGCAGCCCTTCAGGTTAATGCTAAGTGTCATTTAAAACACCTCAAGAAGGTAATCAGGCCGTCCCGGCCTGATAGCCAAAATAGATTCAGGCCGGGACGGCCTGATTACGCATACGCCCAGGGCATCGTCTTGGGTAAATTGAAAATAAAATAACAGACTGAAGGGCTGCAATTGTATATAAATTTTTTTAAGTTAACACCATTGGGCTTTAGCCTTGGGTTGTTTTTGCAGGCTTTAGCCTGCAAGTCCAGTTAAAGTTTATTATAGAAAAAATTTTACTCAGTCCAAATTACAATGTAGGCATGAGGCACGCCTGACTTCTTTCTCAAAAAAAGTCTTTTGCTATCTTGACTTTTTTAGAATTTGCTAAGTTGACAGTATTAAACGTTAGTTATCTGTAATTGAGAGTTCCGTATCAGGTGAATACCCAAGTTCTTTAATATCTATTAAAAAGTTATTTTTATTAAAATCATTAATTATTTCATTCAGGCCATCAATCCATAATTTAAGGATAGCTCCTTGATTTTTTTCGCCAAAAGAACCTTTATAAAGTAATTCCGATAACAATTTTGCATAATATATTTTTTTATGCATTTTCATCCATGAAGTAAAGCCAGGAATAAAAGTTGTTAATATTTCATAAAATTTTGAAAGATCATACGAATTCTCACGTAAACAAGTAGCATGGATAAATACAATTTGAAATACAGCGTTAAAATTATTTTCTTTAAACCATTGGAACTCATCACTCGACATTAATTCTGTGGGAAAAATTTTTGCTTTAAAAGTTTCATGAACCATGTCTAAAATGAGCAACTGTGCTTTTGTTTTTTCATTAATATTTTCATCCGTAAATCGGTGTTTTAAATTAAATAAAAAACAAAATAAGGTATTAATATATGTTTGAGTGTTATTCATGTTACAATTAACTAACAAATCATGGTAAAAGTTATTCAAAGAAATTAAATAATCATCATTATTTTTAGTTGTGTAAAAAAAGTTAATAATTAATTCATAATTTAATCTAATGTTATTTTCTAAGGTGCAAAATTTATTTTTTAGATTTTCAGTTAAAAGTAATTTTTGAGAGTTGTCATTTTGTATAAAAAAATAATTGAGTTTTAATTCTGTAACCAAAATGCATTCGATTATGCTCCAAATTGATTTTTGATTAGTTGGGTTGACTTCATTTAAAAATTCTTCAATTAACTCATGAAATAAATTTATTTTTAATTGATTAAGTTCGCGTTGATCAGGATTGTTTGATTTTGGTTTTATAAGTTTGATAAAATTAAGGATTAATTCATACGAGCTTAAATAATCAATATCGTTCTTTGAAACTGGACAATTCATTTTAAATTTTCTTAGTTCGATTATTTTGACAGTATAAAGAAGCTTCATGATTTCGTTCATATGAAACTTAAAATAATTTGGGATTTTTGCTTCAATTAACTCAATAATTATAGTAAGTATTTTAATTCTAGATTTTGTATGATTTATAAAAACAAAAAATATATCTTCATTATTTATGTCTTTTAATATTGACATTAAAAATTCTTCTTGTTTTTTTAAGAAATAAGCAAGGATTGTTTTTCTGTTTTCAAGCCAAATTTGAGTTGATTTTTGATTATTATTTGTACTTTCATTGTTTGTAAGTAAAAATAATAATTCTAGGAGAATATTTGATTTGATTTGATTATTAATAGGAAATATAAAGCATGCATCAATAATTTTTTTATATATAGGAATAAAATTTTTAAGGCTTTTTATCCTATTTAAATTCTCCAGTTCTTTAACACAATTAATGCACATGTAAATATTATACTGATAGGTTTCGTTTATAATCGATGAAGGTTCTTCAGCAGGATACTGTAAATATTTATTAATGGTATCTAAAAGGGCTTTTTCTTTAACAGACTTAGTTAAATTTAGATGTACAATAGTTGGTCTCTCGAAGTTAAAGAAACCTATGTATGTCGCTAGTTCGAACTGTTTGTCATTTTTTTTGCGAAAATAGTTAGCATTAATTAAATCCACAAAAAAATTATTTGTAACAGTTGTATTAATGGAATTAATATAATAGTTATTATTATTTAATGATTTTGAAAATTCAATTCTTGGATAATTTAGTTCGTGAAATAATTGTATTAAATTTAAAAAATCAACATTTTTTATTTTTTCGTCTTTATTTACAGCTAAATTGACAACTTTTGAA
>JAUXSJ010000062.1 GCA_030679615.1 Parachlamydiaceae bacterium
AGATGAAAACGTTTCTTAATCTGCTCTAGTTCTTGATCCAAAAATGTAAAACGTACATCTCCGATTCCTTGAATAAATTCTTTTCGCGTCGTTGGATTCATGCTAATTTTCAATGAGCTTGCACTCATTTGAATCTGATTAACCTTGTCAAAAAATAGAACCTGGCTTTTTTCATTTCCTCTCAACAACATTTCAAATGTTTTGGGAAAATAATCAATTTGATCAGCAATTGCATAATGTAGAATGGAAGCTGATTCTTGAACATGCCCATCAAAACGATTTAACAATCGAACATTTCCCTTTAATTCTATTTTTGAAGGGACAAGCTCATGATTGACCCAATCATAATTCACACGAACTTCATCAGCATACAATTCCCCTAACTCATCATCAATATAAACTTGATGCGATTCAGGCATATCAGAAGCCTCTTCTATTCCTTTTAAAACAACTTCTTGTTTTTCATGATCCATCATTAGTGACCCTGGACAGCTCATACGATGCTTAACTTTCTTTGACGCATCTAAATAAACAATTTCAGTTCTTTGAGGAATATGAACAGATCGCAAGAAGGACTGATGATTCAGATTACCTAAAGTTATTTTCATGTAGTTGTCAGTCTTTATTTGAATCGTGCCATTCTGTGTGATACTTACTTGACCAAAAAGAGATAAGCTTTGATTCTGATCATCCCAGAGAAGCTTATCCGATGCTAATTCTAATGATTGTGAGCTTAAACCTGCCTTATCTAATGACAATGTTCCTTTTACATCAACCATAGATAGTTGCTTATCAGAACTATTTAATTGAATTTCTCTTGCTTCTAATTGATCTCCATTTAAGGTCTGCAATAAACATAAAGGCATTTCTTCATTCGCATTTAATTTTAACAATCCTTCTTTCGTTGACGGATCCAACGTTGCTAATTTCTGATAAAGCGCTTGTCCTGCTTTCAAAAGGAAGGTTTGATTAGGCGCAACATATTTTGCTTCCACACGATCATTCGATGTAATATGGTCCACAAGTGTATATGCATAATTAAGTCCTGAAATAGGTTCTTTCACAAGTACGATTGAAAATGAAGGACTCTTAATTTCAAGTAATGGAAGTGTAGACTGAGAGTCTCCTTGCTCCCCAACATTAGTATAAATCACATCAGGTTGATCAGGGGTGCCAGAAAAAGTTCCAATCATTTTTTCATAATCTACCAATGCTTGAGAACAGTAGAGTTTTCCCCCTTTGTAAAATTCAATCTGTACATGATCACAGATGTTCATTAAAGAAAACTTGTTTTTTTTATCTTCTAATTTTGAAGCGTGAATAGATAAATTTTTTGCTAAAATTTTCCCTAAAGAATGTTGTACTGATACATCCCCAACTAAAACAATGTCCTGACCATCATAATTTGCTTCACCTGAAGTCACAATTAAAGGATGTTCTCGAGTTAATTGGAATTCATCTACAGCAAAAACAAAACTAACTAACATCCCTAAAAAAATAAATAATGAAATAGTCGTTTTATTAGAAAGATTCACTCTAGACTCCAGTCATTAAAAGTCGCTTGTAAACCACGAGCCTTAAATGTCGTACGATGAAATAAAGACACTTGGACCGATTGAGCTTCTCCCTTTAATAACGGAGAGTCAGAAATAAAAGAAGAAGGCCAAAAATGTTCTGGAAGCAAATAACGAGACAACTCAACATCTAATGCATTTAGCTGACCCGTTTTATAAGAATAAATCGCATTTTTTGCTTGGAAATGACGAATGAGTTGCATTGCTTTTTTTTCTTGCGCATCATTCTTTCCATAGAAAAAATCTTCCTGCATTGTGCAAATAATACCTTGAAAATGCTCGACCATTTCAGATCCCTGAGAAGAAGTGTCAAGAAGTAATTCAGATTGTTCACTTTCTACCCGCGACTCTAAACGATGCCCATCTTTTGTATACAGAAATTGCTTACTTACTTTTTGTCGAACTTGTTTTGTTTTTTCAATTTTTTCTTTTTGGTTTTCTTTTGAATTTGGATCGCTAAATGCCACTAAACTTAAATAGTTTTTTAATCCATTTTTTGAAGGCAGCATGAAAAACCAAACATTAATCGTACAAAAGAGCACTAAAAAAATAACGACAAATAGAGAAGCCTTTCTAAACATGCATGCCTTTTTTGATCAACTTGATTGCACAATCTCATGAAGTCGTTTAAATATAGGAATCAAGCTATTTAATTCTTCAAAATCCATTACAGATGCCGCATCACTTTTCGCATTTTTCGGATCAGGATGGGATTCAATAAACAATAGATTTGCTCCAGCTCCTAAAGCTGCTTGAGCCAAATGACGAATATATTTTTGATCTCCTCCTGACGATGTCCCTAAACCCCCTGGTTTTTGTACAGAATGTGTCGCATCATAACAAACTGGATAATTCAACAGTTCTTGCATAATCGGAATACTTCTCATATCACTAACTAAATTATTATAACCAAAGGTTGTTCCCCGATCAGTTAAAATAATCCTTTGATTTCCCGCTTCCTCGATTTTACTCACAACGTTTTTCATATCCCATGGAGCTAAAAATTGTCCTTTTTTCACATTTATAATCGCACCTGTTTGAGCAGCTGCAACGACCAAATCAGTTTGACGACATAAAAAAGCAGGAATTTGTAAAATTTCACATACTTCAGCGACAGGTTTAGCGTCTGTGGATTGATGAATATCTGTCACTATAGGTAGATCAAACTCTTCCTTCACTTTCTGTAATATTCTTAAACCTTCTTCTAATCCCGGTCCTCGAAATGAATGAAAAGACGAACGATTTGCTTTATCAAAACTCGATTTGAAAATCAGTTTTACATCATGTTTAATGAACATTTTTTTTAAATATTCAGCAGCACGTAAACAATGATCTTCGCTCTCTATCACGCACGGTCCAGACATAATCACAAGAGGTTCGTCCTTTCCAATAAAAAAATTTTTTATAGAAATTTTTTTCATATTTTCCTTCATTTATTTACAAAAGTTTATTTATTAAAAAGAATTTGCAAACGCTCACTATTTAACAAGTTGTTATAATTTTTTTTACCACAGAGAGCACAGAGACACAGAGAGAGAACAGTTTACATAAAAAAGGAAAGTTATTAAAGATTGTTTCACATGTAAATATATTTTTTTTCTGTGTCTTTGTGCTCTCTGTGGTAAAAAA
>JAUXSJ010000338.1 GCA_030679615.1 Parachlamydiaceae bacterium
GGGTCAATTCGTCATTGAAATTCAATCTGTTAATCGTAAATTTTTAGATTTACAGATTTTTATACCAAAAGAATTAAGCCAATTTGACGTTGAAATTAAGGAATGGATTTCTCCTCATATCACACGCGGTCAAGTCATCGTTAAGGTCTCTGCATCCTTTGAAGATCATCTTCCATTTGTTGTGAAGGTAAACCTTCCTTTGGCTAGGCAAATTAAAAAAGCATGGCTAGATATCGCAAAAGAATTGGGACTTCCTGAAACTGAATTTCAATTATCTTTACTCGCAGAAGTCAAAGAAGTCTTACAATTTCAAGAAAATGTTGATGACGAAGAAAATTATCGACAGACATTAAAAGAAATTGTTGATTTAGCTCTTCAAGATTTTTTAAAAATGAAAGAAAAAGAAGGCTTTATTTTAGCGTGCGATATCAAAAATAGAATTGCTCATATTAAAGAAATCATGAAACGCATCGAAGAAAAATCCCCGGGTGCGTCAAATAAGTATCGAGAAAAATTATTAAAACGGTTGAATGAGATAGTTCCCGGATTTATAGAAAATGAAGAACGTATCTTGCGGGAAATTGCCTTATTTGCAGAAAAAATTGATGTGGTTGAGGAAATTACTCGATTTTATTACCATGTGAATCATTTAGAAGAAATTATTGATTCTGATGCGCAAAGTATCGGAAAAACTCTAGAATTCGTTCTTCAAGAATTAAATCGTGAAATCAATACGTTAGGGAGTAAATCTTCTGATCAAGAAATTGCTCGTAGTGTTATTGATATTAAAAGTGAACTAGAGCGAATACGCGAACAAATTCAAAATATAGAATAACATGTCATCTTTACTTGGAAATAATGTTACTAAAGGATTAATTTTTATAGTCAGTGCTCCAGCAGGAACAGGGAAAACGACCTTAATCGAAATGCTGGTCAAAGAATTTCCTCAAATTGTTGCAAGTATTTCATTTACAACAAGAAAGCCAAGAGAAGGTGAAATTGACGGAATCCATTATCATTTTATTAGTGAAAAAGAATTTAAAGCAAAAATAAGCTCCTCTGATTTTCTTGAATATGTTAAGCTTTATGGAACTTACTATGGAACTTCAAAGCAGTGGGTAAGAGAGCAGCAAAACCTGGGTAAGCATGTTGTTTTAGTGATCGATACTCAGGGTGCTCAAGAAATAAAGAAAGAATTTGCAGCATTTACTGTCTTTATTCGACCACCTTCATTAGAAATTTTAAAAGATCGTTTAATGAATCGGCAAACCGAATCGCTTCAAGTGGTAGAAAAAAGATTAGAATGGGCAAAAGTTGAATTGGAAGCTGCAAAAGAGTATGATTATCATGTTATTAATGATAATTTAAATACAGCTTTTGAAGTTTTAAAGAGCATTGTGATTGCTGAATGTCATCGCAATCGTCAAAATATTTAATCAATGAGGAAAACCCATGAAAAAAAAATCGAAAGTTTCTTATACAAATGAAGAGTTATCAAAAAAATTCAAAAGCAACTTCGATCTCGTTAATTATGCTATTCGATTAACTGAAAATAAAATTTTGTCTGGTCGTGATTCGACGATTAAATCTGATTATACTCAAAATCTTGCCATGTTAATGTTAGAAGAAATCAGACAAGGCGAAGATAAGTTTTATGAAATTAAAGAACCTGCTATCAATCCAGGGAAGCCCGGTCAAGGCTTGAATGGTGAAGTGATTGTGGAAGAAAAATTCGAAAAAAAGAGAGCTCATTAGGAGATTAGTATGGACAGCGCAGGAATTTGGGTTGTTTTTCTTTCAATCGTTATTCTCCTGTGTCTCGGATTTCTTTTCACAGCTTTTTGGTATGGTTCATGGTTTTCAGCGCGTTCTCAAGGGGAGAGTCCTTATACCGGACTCCCTTTAAGAACTGCGACAGATCTATCTTATTACGCAGCTGAAAAAGTATTGCGCTTTCTATTTAATTTTCATCAATATGATAATCGTGTTTTTAAATTGCGTAAGGCTGCTTATTGTCGAGAAACTGGTCGCATTTTTCAGGATTGCGTTAATTTCTTTAATGTCATTCAGGTGGATTGGACGTTTCTTCAAAAGCGTTATCCGGGAAATTATGTTTCTTGGGGAAGTTTGACAGATACACAACAAGAGTCGGTTAGAAATAGACATGATTCTTTAGAGGGTTTTCAAACGATGATTTCTTCTCCTACTGCAGCTCCAAGAATGGTAGAACCTGACTACGCATACACAAAGCCAGGTCCATTATACGTGGACATACATACAAACGTTTTACTCGGTTGGAAAATCGTTCCAGGGACAGATTTAGAGGTGTTAGTTGTGCAAAAGCCCGTCCGTTAATAACAATCCAATCTTACATAAATGAAATTTTATTTAATCAAAGAGATCATTGACTCAACTTTAGGTTTTTTATATTTAATCGCCATGAATTCATCATACCTTTTGGAGTGCGAAGGCACTGCCTTCGCTTTTTTTTCGAGAATCTATAGAAGTTCATATGTGGATACCCGAACCATACAAAAGCGAAGGCGGGGCCTTCAGCTCCAAAAGGTATGATGAATTCATGGGGAATGAATAAAAAAAACTTAATTATATGATTACCTCATTTTTATCGAAAAAGGAACCTTAATGAATAAAAAAATTCTTATCACCTCCGCTCTGCCTTATGCAAATGGTCCTTTACATTTTGGCCATATTGCAGGTGCTTATCTCCCTGCAGACTGTTATGCAAGATATCAACGTTTAATGAAAAATCAAGTCCTCTATATTTGCGGTTCAGATGAATATGGGATTGCCATTACCTTAAGCGCTGAAATGGCAGGAAGAACTCCAAAAGAACATGTAGATATTTTCCATCAAATTAATCGTGATTTTTTTGAAAAATTGCAGATTTCATTTGATCATTATTCAAGAACTACCTGGGAAGGACATGTAGAGACCACTCAACAATATTTTTTAGATTTATTAAAAAATGGTTACATTGAAGAAAGAGTCACTGAACAATTGTATTCTGCTGCTGATCAAAAATTTTTAGCAGATCGTTATGTGGTAGGAACTTGTCCTCATTGTCAATTTGAACAAGCAAGAGGGGATGAATGCCCTCGTTGTGGTGCTAGTTATGAAGCGACAGATTTGATTCATCCACGCTCAAAATTGACGCAGTCGACACTCGAACGTCGACCGACAAAACACTGGTTTCTTCTTTTAGATCGATTTAAAGACCGTTTAAATACTTGGGTAGAATCGAAAAAATGGAAATCAAATGTAACCAATTTTATTAAAGATTATATCGACCATCTGCATGCAAGGGCAATTACAAGAGATTCGCTATGGGGTATCCCTGTACCATTGCCTGAAACAGATGGAAAGGTTCTTTATGTCTGGTTTGATGCACCAATCGGATACATTTCTGCAACAAAAGAATGGGCTCAGAAGAATTCACAGCCAGATGAATGGAAAAAATATTGGATGGATTCTGATACGACTTTAGTTCAATTTTTAGGTAAAGACAATATCCCTTTTCATGCCTCTATTTTTCCTGCAATGACAATGGGTCAAAATCAGCCGTACAAATTGGTGGATGAACTTGTTGCGAATGAATTTTATAATTTAGAGGGTAAACAATTTAGTAAATCAGACGGATGGTACATCGATTTAGAAGAGTTTTTTAATCAGTTTTCAGTAGATCAAATTCGTTATGTAATTGCTGCAAATGCTCCAGAAACTTCTGATAGTGAATTTACGTGGAAAGATTTCCAACAACGCTGTAATTCAGAATTATTAGGAAAGTACGGAAATTTGGCGAATCGAGTGTTAGTGTTTATTCAGCTGCATTGTCAGGGTGTGATTCCAAGCGAAAAAGATTTGGAGCCAATTGATCATCAATTTTTACAAGACATTAAAAACATCGTCGATCAAGCTGCTGAATGTTATGAAAATTTTAAAATGAGACGTGCAAGTCAAGTCGTCATGGAATTAGCTCAATTGGGAAATGTTTATTTTGACAATAAACGGCCATGGGTGGATGCAAAAGATCCGACTAAGCACCATCGTATGAAAGTGACTCTAGCCTGTTGTTTAGAATGTCTAAAATGCTTAGCTTTGATTTCTTATCCTATTATTCCAACAACAGCAAATAAATTATGGAGCTTGTTGGGATTTGATGATTCTATTGAGCAAAAAGAATGGAATAAAATGATTGATGAGACATTGCCTGAGGGAAAAAAATTAACACCCCCCACTATCCTTTTTCGAAGAATTGAAGATAGTGAAATTGCAAAGGAAACTGAAAAGTTAAAAAATTTATCAAAAATAAAAGAACATAAAATTATAAAAACGGAAAAAAAAATGGAATCGACTCAAAGTGCAGAAATTTCAGAAAAAATGAGTAAACCTCTAAATGCATTGAAAACTGAAATTTCTATTGATGATGTGGTTAAATTAGATCTTAGAGTCGGAGTAATTTTAGAAGCGGAAAGAGTTCCAAAAAGCAAAAAGCTAATTAAGATGAGTGTGGATATAGGATTAGAAAAGCGGACAATTTTAGGTGGTATTGGAGAGGCCTATCAACCAGAACAATTAATTGGTAAAAAAGTCGTTGTGGTGGCTAATTTAAAACCAGCTACTTTAATGGGAATTCAAAGTGAAGGAATGTTACTTGCAGCAAAAGATGCAAATTACTTAGAGTTGGTTTCAATTAATGATTGTGTGCCTGGAAGTGACGTATGTTAATATAACATAAGGAATTCATATGATTTCTAATCTTATTTTTGATTGTTTTAGATGTTTTGGACCGCAAAATGAAGGTGTGATTGAAGATCAAACTCTAGATCCTAATTTTGACTTTCAAGAAATTGAAAATATAAAAACACAACCTGAACAAATAAATGAATATGCAGAAAATATCATTAAGAAGGTCAATACAGATATTATTAATAAAAATCAGGTTAGAAAAAGAATAAATTCTCCAGCTCTTTATGAAAAAGTTAGTGATGTAGAGGAAGTTAGTCTCTTCATTCAATCCATTTTGCATGAGGAGAGTCAAGAGATCATCGATAGGATGACACAATTTGTTGAAACCTTATATCGATTAAAATAAACGACGCCACAGATAAGACCGTTTCCTCAATACTTCAGAGAGTTGCCTTAACCAGCTTAACGCAGAGACGGGGAGACGCAGAGAAAAACTTATAAATATTTAAAAAATCTACATTTCCATCTTATTTAATAGTTTTTTCTCTGCGTCTCCCCGTCTCTCCGTCTTTGCGTTAAACTAGTTAAGGCGATGCTCTGAAGTGTGTGAGGAAACGGTCTTATCTGTGACGTCGTTTTAGAAGTAGCCACTCTTGTTTAGTGAAGCTGAGACTTAGGTACGAATAAATTCCACTTGTTGAAAAGATGCGAATCACTTAAAATTAATAGGCGATGCCTGCATATAATTATAATAAAAAAAACAGTGTTTTGTATACTTATGGAGAAAAATATGTTTAAACTAATAAGTAATTGTTTCAATTGTTTTAGATATTCTGAAGAACAATCTATAAAAAATGAATATCAAAATGTGAATGAGATTAATAAAAATGAAGTTGTTTTTGATCAAAATTCTGATCAATTAATTAGAAACTATGCTGATAAAATGATTAGTCAAGTTAATGAAAAAATTGATTTAGCAAATGAGAGAAAAATTAAAAATAATCGTGTTATTTTTTATGATAAATTTCAAAACTCAGATGAATTAGTTAAACACATTAAAAGTTTACTCAAAGATAATCGAACGACTGATCTTAAAAAAGAAATAGTAAATTTTATTGAAAAATCCGTTCATTGTCAGTATAGAACTGATGATTTCAAAAAAGAAAATTAAACAGGTTTTAATAAAATGAACCTTGTTAGTCAATGCTTGAAATGTTTTGGTTATGTAAAAGAAGACGTTGATTTTGAGAATGATACCATCCCTGAAATTGACTTGGAAATAGTAGATTTAGCAAACGACATTATTGAAGAGATTATTCAAACTCAAGATGAATATGAATATATTAAAATTTATAAGTCAAAAAGATTTTTCCGTTTAATTTATGAAATATTAATCGATAAAAATGAGAGAAATATTGATCAGGAAATTAATGAATTCATCAATTCCAAATTGAAATATCTATGATACATAAAATCATCTTATATTAGAAAAAATAAAAAATAAAAAATTAGATATAATTAAATGTAAAATTATAATTTTTTGATTTTTTAAACACAAAAAAAAAGCCTTTTCAAATTGAAAAGGCTTTTTTTGATCAGAGAAATTGTATTAAAGCGTCGCTTTTCGACTTAATTTCAATTGTCCTCTTTCATTAATATCCAGAACTTTCACGCTAATCTTATCTCCAGGCTTGACAATATCATCTAAGCTGGCAATTCGAGAATGATCAAATTCAGAAATATGACAAAGCCCTTCTTTACCAGGAAGAATTTCCACAAAAGCTCCGAAAGGAACAACAGAAACAACTTTTCCGCTATAGGTCTTTCCAATTTCAACTTCAGCAATTAAACCATTAATAATGGATTTAGCATGCTCAATTTTTTCTAAATCTGGTGCGGAAATGCTGACAAGGCCTGAATCATCGATATCAATTTGAACACCAGTTTGCTCAATGATTGATCGAATTTGTTTTCCACCTGGTCCAATAATTGTTGCAATTTTGCTCGGCTTTACTTGGATAGTTTCAATTCTAGGAGCGTATTTAGACATTTGTTTTTTAAATGAAGGACACACTTCTAACATTTTATTTAGAATATGAATTCGCCCTTCTTTTGCTTGGTAAAGAGCTTCTTTCATAATTTCTAGAGTAATGCCTTCGATCTTGATGTCCATTTGGAAGGCTGTGATCCCTTCATGGTCTCCAGTGACTTTAAAGTCCATGTCACCTAATGCATCTTCTATTCCAAGAATATCAGATAAAATGGCAAAACGTGTATCTTCTAAAATTAACCCCATTGCAATTCCTGAAACAGGTCGTTTAATAGGGACGCCTGCATCCATTAGAGCAAGGCAGCCACCACATACAGTGGCCATTGAAGATGAACCATTTGATTCAGTAATATTAGATTCAAGTCGAATCGTGTAGGGGAATTGTTCTTTTGTAGGAACTATAGCTTGAAGAGCTCTTTCAGCCAATTTTCCATGACCAATTTCTCTTCTTCCTGGTGTTCCCATTCGACCTACTTCGCCAACAGAATAAGGAGGGAAGAAATATTGTAAATAAAAGCGCGAGCTCGCTTCACCATTTAAATCTTCGTAACGTTGGGCCATGTTTTCGCCGCCCAAAGTACACACTGCTACAGCTTGTGTTTCACCACGAGTAAATAACGAACTTCCATGAACACGTGGCAATAAGCTTTGCTCAACATCGATTAATCGAATTTCTTTTGTATTACGTCCATCTGATCGAAGGTTTTCATTCAAAATCATTAAGCGCATTTTTTTAGATTTAATGGCTTTAATGACTTCTTTCACATCTTGATGGGTGTATTTTGGTTCTTCACCTTCAGGAAAAATCGATTTTAAAATCGAGTCATTCATTTCTTGAAGAGCTTCTTCTCTTTTTTGCTTTTCTTTGATTCTTAAAGCAGGATCAAGAAAAGGTTGAGTTAAAGATTCAATGATTTGATAAAGATCAGCTGCAGGTTTACGTAAATTTTCCTTTGCTTTTTCTTTTCCAATTTGAGTCTGCCATTGAGCTAAGCCTTTACAAATCGATTTAATCGCTTCATGACCACATTCTATTGCTTGTATAACTTGTTCTTCTGTTAAGAAATCGCAATAACCTTCAATCATCAGAACAGCTTCTTCAGTACCCGCAATCATTAGATCGAGTTTAGATTGGCGTTGTTGCTCGACAGTTGGGTTAACCACAAATTGACTATTAATATAACCAACTCGAACGGCTCCAACTGGTTTTAAGAGAGGAATATCTGAAATAACTAAGGCGGCAGAAGCAGCGCAAATCGCTAGAGGTTCTGGAGCGTGAACAGTATCATATGACCAAACATATGTTAAAACTTGGACTTCATCATAATAACCATCATGAAATAATGGTCTTAAAGGACGATCAATGAGTCGGCTCATTAAGATTTCGCGTTCGCTTGGCCGACCTTCACGTTTAATAAATCCGCTTAATGTTTTACCAACGGATGAAAATTTTTCTTGGTAATCGATTCTTAAGGGAAAAAAATCAGCAGTAGGATCAGAGTTTTGAGCTGAACAGGCACTTGAAAAAATGACGGTTTCTCCACATCGAACGACGACAGCTCCGTTTGCTTGGCGAGCAATTTTTCCGGTTTCAAACGTGATTTCTTTTCCACCCACCTCAATGGTAATAGTGTGACGTTGCATGAGTAAATTCTCCATAAAATAATATTAATTCAGTCTATCTAATCTTCCAAGAAAAAAGGGGCAGCTATAAGCTGCCCCTTTTTTCTTAATTATAAGTCACTTTGTTTTCTTAAAAGTCACTTTATCTTCTTAGCTTTAATTTTGTAATTAATGCTTGATATCTCTTTGTATCTGTTGAATTTAGATAATCTAACAGACGTCGTCTTTGACCAACTAACTTAAGTAAAGAAAGACGAGAAGTGTGATCTTTAGGCGATCTTTTTAAATGATCAGTGAGTTCAGTAATGCGTTCTGTTAGAATCGCAATTTGTACGTCTGCTGAACCAGTATCTTTCTCATGTAGCTGAAATTTTTTTGTAATTTCTTCCTTAGTACCTTTGTCTAGTGACATGCAGGAATCCCCCGTAAGTTAGAAAGCCAAGAAAGGCTAAATGTTTAATTTGATTATTTGTAATATGCTATAATAATACCAGGTTTGAGGATTTTAAAGCAAGGGGTATGTTAAGTTTAGGTTTAGATTTGTTAAAGGACGAAGGGTCAAAAAGGACACAAGGGACCTTAGGGACTCAAGGGACCCAAGGGACTTTAGAGACAAAAAAAATAATTTTTTTGAAAATAAACCTGTCATTCATAAAAATGTCCCTTGAGTTCCTAATGTCTCTTAAACTTTCGAGTCTAAAATAATTTCAATATAATCCGGGAATTTCCTCGTTTCATCTCGTCGCATCACAACTTTAAAAGGAATAGTCACGTTGCCCTTATACTTTTCCATTTGCAATTCGTCCCAAATTTTTTGTTTTAATTCTTCTGTCACTTTTTCATGTCGATATTTTTTTAATAAATTTTGAATGTGTTCTTGTTCCGATCTCCTGATAATTGGCTTTCCAAAAAAGTGATGTTTTTTTTCTTCTTGGTAATGGATAGAGACTGCTTCACTATCTGCTTGTTCTTGCATTGTATGGCCCAATTATGATATGAGTATTAGGTAATAATTCATTAATGTTTAATAAAAGGCTTCTTTATGTATAAAAATGCAACTTTTAAAGAAAAATTTCAAGATCTTCGCGATTGGCTTCCTTTACTAATTAACGCAATAAAAAAAGATTTAAAATCTGATCACCTAAGTAAAGATCCAGGTTTTGTAAAAAAATATTTTGGCGCACGTCATCCGAATAAACTAACGACAGATGAAATTGTGGAAGCTTATCACCGTGCAATTCAAGAAGAAGCAGAAGGCGAAAGCATTGCAGAATTTATTGCTTCTCGATGGATTATAAAAAACAGTGAATTATTAGAATTTTTTGAGCAAGAACTCACTAAAATTAATCCCGACTACTCTGCGATTGAAGAAATTACTGATGAGCAAGCAAATGCAATCATTGAATCATCTATCCAAGAACATGGCGCTCCACATACTTATCTTTTTTCTGTTCTAAATTCAGTGTTTTTTACAGATAATCATTTTAAAGCTCTTAGAGAAAAAGCGCATCATCAGCAAAAAGAGCAGAATGAACAAGGCGAGCAAGAAACTAAAAGATTACAAGCAGAAAAAATTGAAAGAAATTTTGCTGATGAAATGGCACGCTTATCTGATAAATTTGAGAAAAAAATTGCTGGTCTGCAAAAAAAGTATACAACAGATACCGATGCTTTAAAAAAACAAATCGCTTCTCTTCAACGCAAATTGCAGGGATAAATTTTGGAGAGCTTTCCTTTTCACATTTCTCCCCAAGGAGATGATGAGCGTTGGATGCTTGAGGCTTTGAAACAAGCTTGGAAAGCATTTAACGCTGGAGAAGTTCCTGTTGGCGCTGTCTTGGTTAAAGAAAATCGCGTGATTTCTCGCGGTTATAATCAGGTAGAAATGTTGCAGGATGCTACAGCTCATGCTGAAATGCTTTGTTTGACGGCAGGGGAAGCTGCGGTTGAAAATTGGAGGCTTGCAAAAACCACGCTTTATTGTACCGTTGAGCCCTGTTCGATGTGTGCAGGAGCTATGTTATTGACTCGCATTCCTACACTTGTTTGGGGAGCACCGGATTTAAGACACGGTGCAAACGGGAGTTGGATGAACCTTTTTGAAACAGAGCAACCACACCCTACGCATTCTATTGAAGTGAGAAGGGGGGTTTTACAAGAATATTCCGCTCAGTTGCTAAAAGACTTTTTTGTCATTCAACGCCAAAAGAAAAAAGAAAAACAAGATGAAACATTCTGAATCTGAGCAATTATTTAATGAAATCGATCAGACTCTTCAAGAGCTAGTTAATTTTTCTCAAAATAATTTACTTAAGTGTGGGCGTCGGATTATCCCTCATTTGACCTCTGATGATATTCTACAACCTAATGATTTTCCTGAATTAGAAAATCATCCTATTTTTCGTTATGAAGAAGGCATTCTAGCTGGTATTCAAAGCGCCTTGATGGCTGTGCGAGCTTATCAACAGCGAATAAAATTACATGATGAATAGAATTAGAAAATGTAGCCTAGACTTTAGTCTGGGCTTGTTTTTGCAGGATTTAGCCTGCAAGTCAAGTTAAGATTTATCATAAAAATTGTTATCTGAATAAGATTGTTCAAGTAACACCGCAGCGCTGCGACAAGTTACGGCTTTCCTAAATTTGATTTGTCGCATACGTGTTAAGATAAAAATAATAAATAGTTAAACATAACGATTATTTAATCCTTTCAGATGGCTTATATAATTAATGTAAGTTGCAAAAACTAAGTTTAAATTAAATTTTTATCGTTATATCGTTATATCGTTTCCATCGTTAATTTTGCTTCGATATTCGAGTTATTTAAAAGTAAAATTAACGATGGAAACGATATAACGATATAACGATAAAAACTTAATTTAAACTTAGTTATTTGCAACTTACATTATTTATAGACATTGAACTTTTGTTCCTCCTACTTATTTTTAGCATAATTTTAGCAAATCAATAAATATTGAATGTGTTAGTTTACTTTTTTTAAGAAATCTAATACGATAGTATTTAAATTCATCAGATTTATTAATAAAATTTAAAGTATCATTTATTAATAAAGATTAAAAATATCAACAACAAGCAATTTTAGATAAATGAATACAGCTATAATTTCATATAGGCCTCCTCAATTACGTGGCACAATTGGCCCTAACGTATATACTCAAAAGGAGGAAAAAGGTTGGTTTCAAGGGCGAAAAGTTATTGTTGTATACAATGTATTTATGAAAGATTTAAAAGATCCTGTGATGAATATAGAAAAGATTGTGAATGGTTATTTATTTCAAAGATTAGAGCTTGTTTTGTCTCAGTTTTATAATAATCTCGGATTGCCAGCTGAAGTGCGATTTTTTATTAAGACAATAGAAAATGAATATAAGACGTGGTACTTATGTTATTCTCCAATAAAATTTGCTTTTCACAAAAAATGTGAAGAGAACATATTAAAACTCGAAGAGCTTCACGAAGAGCTCAAATTAAAATGTAATGAGAATAAATTAAAAAATGAAGAGTTCAAATTAAAATATAATGAGAATAAATTAAAACATAAAGAATTAAAATATAATGAGAATAAATTAAAATTAGAATTTGAAGAGCTCAAATTAAAATGTAATGAGAGTAAATTAGAATGTAATGAGAGTAAATTAAAATTCGAAGAGCTCAAATTAAAAAGCAAGTATGATGAATCATCCGAAAAATTCACAAAAGAAGGTCTTATCGATCGCTTTGCTTCTTTTATTGATAGAAATTCCAAAATTTTCTTTCCATTGGTCATTTCAGTGAACATTTTGGCTATTTCAATTTTTTTAAGCATATTGATTAAAAATCGAAGCTTAAAATTAGGAAAGATTTAAGTGTACTTAGATTTAATAGTTTTATTTCTTTAATTATTTTTATAAAAATGAGTAAAAATTTCTTACTCTTAAATCCTTAATAGATACTTTAACAAAAAAAGGAGTTGTTTTTTTTCATACAACTCTTTATTCTTTGAGGTCATACGTTTAAATTTAATTTTTTCTTAGGAGCTTTTTGTAATGAAAAAAAATACTCACCCTCAATACCGTCAAATCTTGTTTGTAGACTCGGCTTCCGGGCATCGTTTTGTTTGTGGTTCAACACTTCCAACGAATGCAACTGAGGTTTTTGAAGGGGTTGAATATCCGGTGACTTATGTTCCCATCTCTTCTACTTCACATCCTCTTTTTACTGGTAGCAACAAAATGGTTGACTCTGAAGGTCGTGTAGAGAAGTTTAGAAAACGCTTTAATAAACCAGCAACAGCAACGATTCCTGTTGAGCCAAAAGAGCCTGTAGTTGCAAACGCAAGCGTAGAAGCACCTGTAAAGGTTGCTGCCCCTGCACCTAAGCCTGCTGCTAAAGCTCCTGCGAAACCAGCTGCTAAGCCTGCTGCAAAAGATGCGAAAAAGGGTAAAAAATAGTTTAAGTTTTAGATTAGAGTTTCTCTGATTTTGCTTAGCCTATTTGTCATTTTAAAATGCCGTCCTTTCAGGACTCAATGTTGTTATAACTATTCCTAGGCCTCCACTCCGACCTAGGGTATAAAATGCCGGCCCGTTGGGCCTGAAGAATTTTAGCTTTGAATGAGCTTATGTGAACAGAAACCAAAGATTGTTAAATTTCTTAGTTTTAAAGCTGAAATTCTTCAG
>JAUXSJ010000063.1 GCA_030679615.1 Parachlamydiaceae bacterium
TTTTTTACACATTTGATAATATAATAAAGCCAGAATAAATTAAGGTAAAAAGGTACAGTTACAAAATTGTAAACTTGTCTATTAAATGATTGGAAAAAAAACAACCTCCTCATATGGATTCCTTCATATGTTTCTCGTAAAGGTTTCTTGTCAATATTTCTGCACACTAAAAAAACTTCATGGCCATTATTAATTATTGATTGAACTAACTTCTCAACTCTAACATCCCATGGATAATCCGACTTATAAACAAAACAAACCCTCATAAAAACACCTTGAGCCTTGAAAAATAGCCCCCCAAAAGAATTAAAAAAAGAAAACCTTAATCCGTGACTAAATTGCAGTAAAAAAGGTAATAACGACATAGCAACTACTTGAAATTTCATTGAAAATATTACAATATCCACCTGTCATAAAAACTCACTCAGCAGGTGAAAAATAAAACGTTTTATCCTTAAAAAATCTGACGACAAATTCTATCCCGGATGGTAATCATCCCATTTTTAGCGGGTGTTAAAATAGAGTTTTATGCCGCTAAATCCAATTTTTGCCTGGGAGTCATCCCTCCCATTGCCATATTGGGGCTTTCATTAATGTAGGTCCAGAGCCAAGCAAAATTTTAAATAGGTAATTTGAATTTAGGTATCTTTATCAGCAACTGTAATAAACCATTTTGATTTTAACAGTCCAATATTATGGGGATCATAAACTTGAAAAACATCTTTTTCTATTCGCTTTATAAAGCCCAATTTTTTCAGCTGGTTGCAATACAAATGATTATTATTTAACTTTATCCTTAGCGTTCTAATTTCTTTTTGTTTTAATATTTTTTTCAAGAATAACGCTATCATTGGCCGGACAAATCTAACACTTAGTGCCAGTATATCAGTTATTCGGCACATTCCTTTCTTATTTATCTCATAAACTATATAACCTACCATTTTATTATGCACTTTAACTGCCTCAATTTGATAAGTATGATGAGGATGTTGTTCAAATCGCCACCGAAGAGACACCAGACTTCTGTCTCTAATAATCAGTCCATCTTTTTCTAAAACATGCCAAAAATCATCAAATGAAGTATCAAAGCTATCTATTTTTTCTAGTTGAAACTGATTAGAACAATGCAAAGAAAACCATTTCATAATTAATTGGCGCCATACTTTACTAAATTGAACTAAAACAGGATTACAGATCAAGTGGGGGAAATAAGTCGCAACAGGGTCAATCGCCAATATAAACCAAGCGAAAGGATAAGGCTGACTCCACCCTGTTTGAGTAAGAGTTTTTTGAGCCGCGACATTAGGAATGACAAAAACACCTTTACAAAATTCCTTTTCGAGAAAAGAGTTCATAAATTGGAATAACTTCCTCCCTAGACCCTTTCCCCTTAGGCCTTTGTCTAAAGAGATATCGCCTAAAACCCAAATCCTAGCGGCCTCATCACCCATCCAGTAAGGTCGAGAAATCAAAGAAGCCATTCCAACACGCTGTCCATTGAGCATGTGCAACCAGAATATTATTGGCGGGTGAGGACTGTTTTCTCCAAGATAACGCCAATCTAAATATTGACGTGTGTGAACGTTTGATCTATTTCTATTTAATACTTTAAGAACTTCCTGCTCAAAACCTAAATACGAAGTAACACTGAAGTATATTTTATCTTCCACTTTATTCTATTTTGATCCTATCTCAAGAGAATCAGAAGAAAAGCGCCCCAAAAAAGTGTATTGCAAAGAAAATCTCTTTAAGGCCAGAAAAAATCTATAAAATTCAGTATACAACTTTATTTTCAATGAAAATAAAGTTGTATCACTTGCACCTTTGATTTCGTATCCCAAGCGTTTAAGTGTTCTTCCAATGGCAATATTTAATGCCGCCTTTTCTACCTCGTTAAACTCTGATCTCCAGCGACCAACTCCCTTATCTGATATCCCCTGCATATTATCATCAAATACAGTATTTCCTTTTTTCAAGGAGCCTAGTTTGCATTTTTTCATTTTTTCACGATCAATAATGATATCAAGAGATTTATTAAGTTTCATCAAAGTGCCATCTAGATCTAACACAAGTTCCTCGTATTTTATTTCCAGATAATTATTGCCATTTTTTTTAGCAAAAACTCTACCGTATTCAACACATAACTCCCAACACAAAGCAGCGGAAAGAAGATTTATGAGTGGATTCTTGCTACGTGAACCTGTCCAGCCAAGCTTCCGTCTGGACAGGGCGACATCTCGACCATCCCGAATGACATGAATAAACTTTGCATTCGGAAACTCTTCAGCTAAAATATCCATATAAAATAAGTGCCCAGGCGTTTGTTCTGCCCATCTTTTTTTCCCCTGATTTACAGCAATTTTGCCCATAAAAAATTTGAGAAGATCTGTATAGCTACTACAATGAAATCTTGCTTCCTTTTTAAACAGCTTAGCATCAAGCATAGAGCGATAAAACTGTTTTGATTGAAGCCAATCTCCTATAAACCTATCATAATTTTTCTCTCTGGATAAATTACCGTACTTACGTGAACAAACATCTAACAATAAGGTTTCTGCCTCATAAACAGCAAATTCTCCAGATGAAAGCAGAATAGAATACATCAAGGTTGTACCCGATCTTGAAGAACCTACTACAAAGACAGGACAATCGCCAACTCCATTATCAGCTCTGTCTTTGGATAAGTCTGTTTTATCCATCATATAATAATTCCTTCCTGGTGGATTCTGAGAAACAAGACTATTTATCAAAAAAAGTATTAGGATAGTAACCTACTCATTCTTGAAATAATTTTTTTCAAAAAAAATTTCAGCTTGAGTCTTGTCCTGCCAAAGGGAAGCCTAGAAAAAAAATAAAAAATCTTATTTAGATTTAGTATTATATTTTTTCTATGTAACTTGATGTAGTAACCATAATTCTCATTTTCTATTTTAGAAATTTCCCGATAGGTTCCAGTATGAATAAAAGTATTTAATTTTGTACAAATGGCTTTATCATTGATTGGGACGGGCTGACAATACTCATTTATTAATACAGGATGCATCTTGACAGTTATTTCCCTATCATGTCTTATTTTTATTTCCGCAATCGCGCCTAGCAATAACTCCTTGCCCCAAAACAAATCGAATATAAAATCACCCAGGCTATACAGTATCAGCTTTTCCTTATAAAATTCAACCGGTTGGACGTCGTGAGGATGATGTCGTATTATGATATCGGCTCCCGCATCAATTAGGGCATGCATTAGATCAATACTATTTAATGAAGGGTTATTACTGATTTCCAAACCGAAATGGCCGGATAAAACTACAATGTCAACATGTTGCTGTAAACATTTTATATCTGATTTAATTGCTTCAAGTGAGCTTATTGCATAAGGAACATTTTGAGGGTAAAATTGTTCAGGGACAAATGAATATCCTAAAAAGCC
Source organism: Parachlamydiaceae bacterium (assembly GCA_030679615.1). Classification (GTDB taxonomy): domain Bacteria; phylum Chlamydiota; class Chlamydiia; order Chlamydiales; family Parachlamydiaceae; genus JAUXSJ01. The sequence continues at coordinate 3,431 of JAUXSJ010000063.1, forward strand.
AAGAGTAAGGCCTTTACATTCCTTGATCAACGGCAAGGATGAGTAAGCGCCTTGTTCCCTAATACCCAATGGAGAAATTTTATTTTTATTTAAATGCGCAATTGTTTCATCAAAAGACTTTTGTCCGTGCTGGAGGATATGGTTATTAGCAATGTTAGCAATATCAATACCAGCTTCTCTTAAAGTCTTCGCCATGAAAGGGTTGCCCCTAAAACCATAGGAAGCAGGCGACTCTCGCTTTAATTCGTCGTCAGAAAGCACGCCTTCCAAATTACAAAAACCGATATCACCTTTCTGAAATAAATGCTGCACTTTAGCGAAAAGATAGCCTCCCCCTTTTTTTTCAAAGACCGCCCTGACCCCGTGTCCAAGGGTGAAATAATGGTCTCCGGGACTTATATCACCTACCGCAATCAGCGTAATAAAATCATTATTCATTTCAATCTTTTTAGGTAAACATTCTGTTATTTTTGGCTGTTAGACGTTTCATGTGGATTTGACAATTCTACCCAAAGGAGCGGCGATCAGGTAAATCATTATAATGAAATTATTGGTGTTTCTGTATCCATGAGCACTTGATCTTACTGCCTTGTCCACAATGTTGTGGCACATTTTTTTGTAAACGATGCTATGGCACTACAAATTAATACTTAGACCTCAAGTTTCTGACCTACCGTCTAATGCAGATTTTTTGTACCCGTTCACCGTGGTTTTTTACCCTGAAAAAATCCGTGCGTTCGCATGAGGTTTCGGTTATGTAATACTGCATGACCGCAACCC
>JAUXSJ010000352.1 GCA_030679615.1 Parachlamydiaceae bacterium
CGGAATGTTTACTATGATATTATATAAATATAAGAGAATATTATCTGAAGATGCTCAAAAAGCAAAGAGCAAAATCTAAGATTTTGCTCTTTGAAAAAAACTGACTGTATTTAGGTCTCTTTAAACAAGAGCACCTTTAGCACACCCAACGATCGCTGCAAATTGTTCTGGACTGCGAATCGCCATATCAGCTAAAACTTTTCTATCAAGTTCACATCGCGCTAATTTTAATCCATATATCAACTTGCTATAAGAAATTCCGTTGATTCTTGCAGCAGCATTTAAACGTGTGATCCATAAACGACGAAAATCACGTTTCTTTTGTTTGCGATGAACATAATTATATGCCATCGCCTTCATGACTGCTCCACTCGTTAAACGCAAATGGTTTTTTCTGTCTCCAACAAACCCTTTGGCTAACTTATATAATCTCTTCTTGCGTCGATGAGAAGCTACAGCGTTAGTTGCTCTAACCATAGCTATTCTCCACTTTTAGGTGTTAACCGCACTAAGCGGCTTCACAATTAATCTTATTTTCTCTCCGAGAACTATTCTCGGTGAATTTATTAAATGCACATTAAACGCTTATACGTCTTTAAATGACCTTTGTCTAAAAGGCCTGGTTGACGTAACTGACGTTTACGTTTTGCTGTTTTATTCGTTAGCAAGTGACGTTTACCAGGTTTACTTGCTTTAAGCTTACCTGTTGCCGTCACTCGAAACCTACATGCTACAGCTTTTCGGGTCTTCATTTTAGGCACTTTCAATTCTCCTAAATTAATGAGAGGTAAAAGACTCATTTCAGAAGTGTGTAAATCATTACACTTTCTCTTACGAAGGCTCTTCTGAACTACTCTTTACTCCTCCCTCTTTCTTTTTTTTGGTGCTAGGAGCTAAGACGACAAGTAACATACGTCCCATCATTTTCGGCGGTGATTCAGCCATTGAAATATCTTCCAATTGCCGGCACATTTCACGTACAATCTTATCTCCTATCTCTGGGTGCATCATTTCACGCCCACGAAATGTACAAGTGATTTTTACTTTATTTCCACTTGTTAAAAAGTCACGAGCATGTCTTGTTTTCGTTTCAAGGTCATGCTCATCAATGTTCGGTTTAAGTTTAACTTCTTTAACCTTAATTTGATGTGTTGCCTTTTTATTTTCTTTTTCCCGCTTGCTCTGATCATAGCGGAATTTCCCATAGTTCATTACTTTACAAACGGGTGGGGTTGATCCTGGAACAATTTCAACAAGATCTAATCCCTGTTCTTCAGCCATTGCCATTGCTTCGAAAAAGGGAACAATCCCAACCTGTTCACCAGTATGACTAATGAGTCGGACTTTTGGAGCTCGTATTTCTCGATTAACTTTCAAGCTAATTCACTTTCTCCTCTTACGTCTTATCACCATGAATAGATGGTGATAAAGATTCTTTATAAATCTTATCTATAAATGGCTCTAATTCAATAAATTGACTTCGTTCTTTTCCTGAGGCTAAGCAAAGACTGATGCCTTGCTTCTTCCTTTCGTTTTCTCCAATCAAAATGAGATAAGGAATTTTTTCTTCCTTAGCTTCGTGAATTCTTTCCCCCAATGGTTTGGTACGAAAATCAATTTCACCTCTTAATCCCTTTCGATCCATTTTCTCTTTTACTTGCAAAGCATATTCCCGATTCGACTCTCCTATCACTATGATTCGCACTTGTTCAGGCGCTAACCATAAGGGGAAGTGACCTTCATATTGCTCAACGAGTAATGCGATCCATCGATCCCACGATTCTATCATTGATCGCGCTAAAACAAACAGAGATTTTTCTTCACTCTCTGATGTATTTAACATTGAATCAGATGCTAAAGCTCTAAAATTCAATGTGGAAAGAGTCCATTCACGATTCACAACATCTCGAACACGAAATTCTAATTGAAAATCCTCTAATGATTCTTGTTTTTCCTCTAAATCGGAAAAAGGAAATGTTAGAGACTCGGCTTGAATCGCACGATTGATTTTCCTCAAAACCTCACACTCGATTTTCTTTGAAGACTTTTTCCTTGGAATAACCCAGATCCAATATCCCTCAAAACCTAGGATTGTACTGATTCTTTCAATGAAATGCAAGGAAGAAATGACTTCAGAAAAAAGTTGATGCTCTAAACAAATCATTGTGGTCTGTTCGGTTAACCAGGATGACGCACAAAATAATCCCCATTTTTCTGCACTTTGACATTCTTGTGAAATCAATGACATCTCCGTGACTGTCCAGGGTAATTCACTTAAAAACTGACCTTTTTTATAAATATTCATATGTTGATCAGTTAATGAATATTTTAATCTCTCTGAAACCCAAGGCGACATAATCGAATTTTTAGTAAAGCCTTCACGTGAAATCCATTCTTGAAAAAGTAACCTTAATTGAATTCCTTTTGGAAACCAAGTTACTCCTTGATTTTGATCTTCTTTAGAAGAATCACTGAATAATTTTAATTGAGGTCCTAATTTTCGATGATCCTTTTTTTTCAATAAAGATTCGTAAGCTTTAAGAAAAGTCTTCAGTGACTTACTCTCATCCTTTGAAACTCCAATGATTCGAGTTACTTTAAACTCTTCTCGATCAATTACTTCTATAAATGTTTCCATTCCTAAAAGTTTTATATACCCTACTTCGGTTGTTGTTTTTAATGAAAGTTCCGAGCATAGGCCTTGAAATTTTTTAATTTTGATGAGGTCGACAACATTACATAAATCTTGACCTGCACGAATGCCTAATATGGGCTGATGATGATGCTCAAAGTAGGATTGAGCATTTTCTCTCATCATTGTATGAAAATTTATCTCAAGATCTTCTTTAATTAATGTTTTTAATTGAACTTCAATAAACTCCAATAAACTTGAAGTTATCGGTTGTTCAAAAACGAAATCATAATGAAATCCTAATGAATGAAGCCCACCACCAAATAATAAAGCATTTGGAAATTGCTGCAAAACTACAGCTGCCAACAACTGGGATGCCAGAAGATTTCTTTCAGTCGTTTCTTTTGAAAAATGATAAGGAAGGGTCATAAATTCCGATGAATAAAGTGATGAGATATAGCTGACTCGAACAGCCGACCTCCACGATGTCAACGTGGCGCTCTAACCAACTGAGCTAATATCTCATCGAATGAAGTGACATTATATGGAAAAAGTTTATTATAAATCAAACAAATCTGAATTAGAGAGCTGCTTTTTTTTAACCAGATCGTCAATCGATTGAAATCCTTGACTTTGTAAATCTTTCCATTTGTTGATAAGGTTGTCTTGATTTAGATATTCCTGCAAGATCACGCGGGGATGTGACCGTCGTAAATAATTTAACATTTTTTTCAGTAAAACTTTCCCCTTCTTGGATGCATCATAATAACGTACATTTTTTTGAATATTTTTCGCCTTTTCTTCCAAACCTAATTTTTCATTTAAATTAATAAAATCAAATGATTCAATTTTAGAATAAAGCAATTTAATAAGTTTTTTTATTCCAATAAGACCTAAAGGGGCTATCATGATTTCAGATAAGTCAATTATATGGTTTTTAACTTCCTCTGTCTCAAGATCAATCCTAATCAATTGATTCCAAATTTTTAAGATCTCTTCTTTTTGTTTATTGTCATACATTTTAAGGTTAAATATTTCTTTAATGGATTCTTCCAAATATTGCTGTCGCTGCATTGATACTCCCAAACATAAAATATCTT
>JAUXSJ010000065.1 GCA_030679615.1 Parachlamydiaceae bacterium
ATTTTTAATTTATGTGATTGATTCTGAATAGCTTTTGAATCGCTCTACGAGCTCTATGTTTATTTAATATTCGTTTCCCACAGTTCCTTCGTCACTCGTAAACTCGCTCCTCAGTCACTGTGGGCTGCAATGGGAGTCGTCCTACGGACTCTAAAACATGTATATAAATGCATACTTTGTTTATAAGGGTGCATTTTTAATATGTTTTAGAGTACGCAGGACGACTCCCATAACAGCCCACAGTGACTGAGGAGCTAGTTTACGAGCGACGAAGGAACTGTGGGAAAGGAATATTAAATAAACATAGAGCTCGTAGAGCGATTCCAAATCTACTAAGAATCAATAACATAGAGCTCATTAATGATTGGTTATAAAATGCAAAGTATTTTTTGTCCTGATGCTAATGCCTATCTAACCGGTTCTTTTTCCTGTTAATCCTATAATTTTATGCGTCGCTATTATTTAAGGGAATCATCAGTCCATTTAAGATTAGCTGTAGGCAAAGACTCAATATACTCAGTTACAGGTTTATTCAATGCTCTCCACACTTCTTGATCTTTTCGAATCTTTTCATTATGTGCCACAATATTTTCAGGTGTAATTAATACTCCAAAATCATCAGGCCCAATTTTTTTACCATATAACTGTGATATAATCATTCGACCAATAACGGGTTTGTAATGGCTTGAATCACTATAAAAAGTACCTGACTTTGTTTCTAAAGCTAATGTCGTAATGCTATTGTATCCAGAAAAATCCCAAACAGGAAAAATTTCACTCACAATTTCCTTAAACCGCTCAAACTTAGGCCAAGAACCTCTGATAGTTATAGCTTCACAATAATCGACAGACACAGGTGAAATAAATACTCTTAAATCAATTCCTTTTTCCACACATGAGTTAACAAGTTTTTGATAAAAATCAATTTGTTTTGGATCAAACTCAAAATTCTTATACCATTCAGAAGAATTCATAATAAATCGCAAAAAAAATTCTTCTTTTTTATCAAATCGAAAGTTACTTTCTTTTGTTTTTTCAAAAATTTCTTTTGGAGTTTTATAAAAAACATTCTCTTTAACGATGATAAAACTTCCTTTAAGTGCATGACCAGTAAAAAGAGTGTCGATAAGATCTTTTAATGTCATTGTAGATCGATTTAACCGATTATGATCAAACTCAATATTTATTTTCTTATTAAGATTAAATTGAAATAAATCGAGCCCTAGAATAATTGTTTTAATATTTGGTTGAAAATAAAAAGCATGCTCCAAATAATAATAGAGTTCTTCCATTGTTGTTCCAGGTAAACCTAAATTAAAAGCATTTACAACTGGAGTATCAATTAAGGCTTCTTCCGTTAATCCCGCACGTACTCGTGAAGAGCCAGCTAAAATCATATTTGGTTGTTGTTTGACGATGTCTCGAGCTTTGCGAAGCCGAAGGTGACTTTCTTCATAATGATCTGTTAGTGCAAATAATCTTTCAGATGGTGTTGAGTAAATCCCATAAGGGTCGATTAAATAATTAATATCAATAATACTTAGAATTAAAATAGTAGTAATAATAAAAAAAGAAGAAAAAAACTTTCTATAATAATGATGATTTTGCATTTTAAAATTGGTAATATAAAAATTCAGAAACTTCGGTCAAATTAAGTAGTACAAAAACAAAAATACAAGCACACAATGCACCACTAAAACGATAATGAAAAAATCGTTCTTTCCAATAATTTGAATTTGGAAGAAAAAGAACTACAATAGTCATGATTACTAATAAAATCATCTCTTTTCCTTTAAATAAAAGGTGCTCAAGATGAATGAATTCAACACCAAAAGAAGAAAGCCATGATAAATAAGGCCCAAAGCTTGTTGGCAATGCGACTCCATTCATTCCAAACATTCCCTTTAAAATATGAATCATCACAGTTATATTTGGAGAACGAAAAATAACCCAAGTAATCATTATAGCTGCAAATGTAATTATTCTTGAAAATGAATTTGGAAGATGAATTCTGAATGATCGCCAAGTATGATTAATGATTAATAAAAAGCCATGACAAGCTCCCCATAAAACAAATGTCCAACCAGCTCCATGCCAAATACCGCCTAATAACATTGTAACAAATAAATTTTGCATTTTCGCCCAATCACCATTCCGATTTCCTCCCAAAGGGATGTACAAATAATCTCTTAAAAAAATGGAAAGAGAAATATGCCATCGTCTCCAGAAATCGATCATTGATGTAGCTTTATAAGGGGAATCAAAATTAATAGGTAAATGTAAATTAAACAATAACCCTAAGCCTACAGCCATGTCAGAATATCCTGAAAAATCAAAATAAAGCTGTAAAGTGTAAATAAGTGCCGCACACCAAGCATGAAAAAAAGGTAATGATTCTAAAGGACCATCAAAAACGGGAGACACTAAAGTCGACAAATAATCTGCAATAAGAACTTTTTTTGTTAAACCAACTATAAATAAAAAAATTCCTTTGGATATATTTTCAATCGACCATCCTTTATTTCCCATATCATCAAACTGTGTCATCATATCTTTATGATGCAAGATAGGTCCGGCAATTAAGTGCGGAAATACCGTCACGAATAAAGCATAAGAAATAAAATCAGATGACTTTGCTTTACCCTGATAAAGATCAATCAAATAGGCAATTTGCGTGAATGTAAAAAAAGAAATACCTAAAGGTAATATCATCCCCTCAAATGTATGAGTTTGTCCGGTTAATGATGCAAAAACTTCTTTGATGAAAGTGAAGTACTTAAAATGAAACAATAAGGCGAGGTCTAATCCTATAGCTAAAAAAAACACTCCTTTTTTTTTCCAATCATCCCATTTGGAAATCAGATAACCCATTCCAAAATTAAATCCGATTGAACCGATAAGTAGAACAAGAAAGCGATAATCCCAATAAGCATAAAAAAAAAGTGATGAAGCTAACAAAAAGGATAATGCATAACGAGGCAAACGCCTTTGAATGAAAAAAAAATACCCACATAGGACTATAGGTAAAAATAAAAAAATAAATCCGTGAGAGTTAAATAACATATATCCACTTTATTAATACAAATCAGTTAAATGAATTAACGATATAAATCTATTTTTTTATTTTCTTCAAGAAAATTTATTTTCTCGATGATGTTTATCTATTCATTCAAAAAATAAAAAGATCATTGAAATTTAAAACTCTCAAAATGCAGAATATCCAGAATAAGTCTATATCTACGATTCTGGGTCTGGTCTAATAAACAAGATAAGCATGATCGCAAGTGGCAGGATAAGCAAGATAAGAATATCTATTTCCTATTATCATGCCTATCCTGCCGCTTGCGATCATGCTTATCTTGTTTTTTTTATTTTGACGACTTTGGGCATACGCATCAGGCTAAGGTAATTTCACCCACATTCCAATGAAAATTTTACCCCAGAGAACACAGAGAACACAGAGGAAGCATGAGATCACGTGAGAATGAAATTAAGTATTTAACATGTTGTTTTTTTTATATTAAAAATAATCCTATCTCATTTTCTCATTCTTTTCTCATTCTTTTCTCAGTGATCTCTGTGTTCTCTGGGGTAAAATTTTCATTGGAATGTGGATGAAATTACCTTAGCCTGATGATTATACCTCTATCTATCATGTTCTTTATCCTATCTATCCTGTCCATCTTGTCCATCTTGTCATTTATGTGTCTCCGGTTGATAGACGAGCCTTATTTTGGAACAACATTCTTGAGTCAATGCAAAAAGCCTTAGGAATAATCCATAATCTACTCTCCGGTCTACACTCAATACAATCGTGGGCTCATGTTGATTTAGCGTTTTCAATTTGATGAGCTCATCTTGTAAATGTTCTTTTAGATTAGAAAAATCGACGATTAACTTTTTTGAACCTAAATAAATCACATGTTGTGCATCCATCACTAAAAGCAATTGAGTGGTAAGGGGAGCAGAATCTTTTTCTAAAGTAGGGTTTTCGATCAATAAAGATTTTAGCGGCAAAATCGTTGAGGTAACCATGAAAAAAATAAGTAATAAAAAAATCACATCCACTAATGGCGTCATATCAATCCATGCAGAAGAAGATTGTAAGCGAGATTTAAATTTCATTAAAATTCTCTTCGTGGTCAATAAGTAAATCGACTATTTCAGCAGATGATGTTTGGATTTCTAGAACAAATCCTTCTATGCAACTGACAATATAATTATAGGCTAGAATGGATGGAATGGCCACAACAAGCCCCGCTGCGGTTGTGATTAGAGCATATTCCATTGCCTCACCAATACGCGTTGCTGATATATCCACTAATCCACTTAAACGCATTTCAGAAAATGCTTGAATAAAACCAAGCACTGTACCTAATAATCCAATTAAAGGGGCAATATGAGCAATAATCGATAAAATTTTTGCATTTTTTTCTAACTTACCTATTTCGATTAAACCTGCTAATTCCATTGCAGATTCGATTTGAATTTTTCCACGATGATGTTTTAAAATGCCTGCTTTAATAATAGAGGAAATTGTTCCTTTCATTTTTTCACAAACTTCCAGAGACTCAACAATGTTTCCTTCTTTAATCGTTTTTCTCATAGAAATAATAAATTGATTGGTATCGATTTCAGAACGCCGAAGTAACAAAAGTC